>JBPCOX010000136.1:0-5036 GCA_050999825.1 Mycobacteriales bacterium | reverse complement strand
GAGGGAGGACAGAAAACGCAGAGAAAAACGGCGACATGCAGGGATCAGCAGGCACCCGATCCAAGGCGGGTCTCCACCCCCTGTTGCGCCCGCGACCGCCTCGCCTGTCCTGCCTCGGGACCGCGGGCCCGAGAGCGGGAGGAGGTGCGGTGCCCCAGCCGGCTAGCGCCGCCGAGGTCGCCGCCATGCGGCATGCCTGCGTCCTGGCCGCCCGCGCGCTTGGGACCACCGGGTCCAACCCCGTGGTCGGCGCGGTTGTCCTCGACCGCACGGGCGCCGAGGTCGGCGACGGCTTCCATGCCGGTCCCGGCACGCCGCACGCCGAGGTCGCCGCGCTGGCCGCCGCCGGTCGCCGGGCCCGGGGCGGCAGCTGCGTGGTCACCCTCGAGCCCTGCCGCCATGTCGGCCGCAGCGGGGCGTGCACCGCGGCGCTGATGGCGGCCGGTGTGGCCCGGGTGGTCTACGCCGTCGAGGACCCCACCTCCCAGGCGGCCGGTGGTGCGCGGGTGCTCGCCGAGGCCGGTGTCGAGGTGGTCGGCGGCGTCCTGGTCGAGGAGGCGGAGCGGGTCAACGAGGCCTGGTTGCACGGGGTTCGGACCGGTCGCCCGTTCGTCACCTGGAAGTACGCCGCCAGCCTCGACGGCCGGGTGGCGGCCGGTGACGGCACCAGCCGGTGGATCACCGGGCCGGCGGCCCGCGCCGACGTGCACCGGCTCCGCGCGCGCTCCGACGCCGTCGTCGTGGGGGTGGGCACGGTCCTCGCCGACGACCCGGCCCTCACCAGCCGCGACGCGGACGGCTCTGCGCGCGGACATCAGCCGCTCCGGGTCGTCCTGGACTCCGCTGGCCGCACCCCGCCGGACGCCCAGGTGCTCGACGCCAACGCCCCGACGCTGCTGGTGCTCGCCAAGGGGGCCACCCCACCGCCCGGGGCGGGCGACGTCGTCGAGGTGGAGCGGGACGACGACGGGCTCGTGCTGCCGCAGGTGCTCGCCGAGCTGCGTCGCAGGGGCCGTTACGGCGTACTGCTGGAAGGCGGGCCGACCCTCGCCGGTTCCTTCCTGCGGGAGGGTCTGGTGGACCGGGTGATCGGCTACGTCGCGCCGCTGCTGATCGGGGGCGGCGGCCTGCCGGCGCTGGCCGGTTCAGGGGCACCCACGCTGGCCGCGGCGACGAGGCTGGGCCTGGAGGACGTCACCGCCTTGGGGCCAGACGTCCGGCTGACCGCACGACCGACCCGAGAGGGGCGCTGAGACGCACGTGTTCACTGGCATCGTCGAAGAGCTGGGGGCGGTGACCGCCCTGGAACACCGGGCTGACGACGCCCGCCTCACCGTGCGCTGCCCGCGGGTGGCCACCGGTGCCGAGCCCGGGAGCTCGGTCGCGGTCAACGGGGTCTGCCTCACCGTCGTGGAGGTGGGCGACGGGGTCCTCACCGCCGACGTGATGGCCGAGACCCTGTCCAGGTCCAGCCTGGGCGCGCTGGGCGTCGGTTCGCCGGTCAACCTCGAACGCCCGATGGCGCTGGGGGGACGGCTCGGTGGTCACCTCGTGCAGGGGCACGTCGACGGCACCGGCGTCGTCGTGGAACGGGTGCCGGGCCGGCGATGGGAGATGGTCCGGATCTCGCTGCCGACCGCGCTGGCCCGCTACGTCGTCGAGAAGGGATCCATCACCGTCGACGGGGTCAGCCTCACCGTCGTCGGGGTCACCCCGGCCGACTTCACGGTCGGCCTGGTGCCCACCACACTGGCGCAGACCACGCTGGGTACCAAGGGCCCCGGCGAGCCCGTCAACCTGGAGGTCGACGTCCTGGCGAAGTACGTCGAGAAGCTCCTCGCCCATGCCGCGGCCGGCCGGCCGTGACCACCCCGCTGGCCGCCGGTGACCCCCGGTTCGGCACCATCGAGCAGGCGGTCGCCGATCTCGCCGCCGGTCGCCCCGTCGTGGTCGTCGACGACGCCGACCGCGAGAACGAGGGCGACCTGATCTTCGCGGCCGAGCACGCGACGGCCGAGCTGCTCGCCTTCATGGTGCGCTACACCTCCGGCTACATCTGCGTGCCGCTGACCGCGGCCGACTGCGACCGGCTCGAGCTGCCACCGATGTACCACGTCAACCAGGACAAGCGGGGTACGGCGTACACGGTCTCGGTGGACGCCCGGGAGGGCGTCGGCACCGGGATCTCGGCGACGGACCGGGCCCGGACCGTGCGGCTGCTGGCCGACGCCGCCTCGACGGCGGCGGACTTCACCCGGCCGGGCCACGTCGTGCCGCTGCGGGCCAAGGAGGGCGGCGTGCTGCGCCGGCCCGGCCACACCGAGGCCGCCGTGGACCTGTGCCGCCTCGCCGGCCTGCGACCGGCGGGCGTCCTGTGCGAGATCGTCAGCCAGAAGGACGTCGAGGGCATGGCCCGCCTCGACGAGCTGGAGGTCTTCACCGCGGAGCACGGGCTGACGCTGATCTCGATCGCCGACCTCATCGCCTACCGGCGACGGACCGAGAAGCAGGTCCGGGCGGTGGCCGAGGCCCGGATCCCTACTCGTCACGGCGAGTTCCGGGCGCTCGGCTATACCAGCGTGCTCGACGGCACCGACCACGTGGCGCTGGTCCGCGGCGAGATCGGCGATGGCTGGGGGGTGCTGGTCCGGGTGCACTCCGAGTGCCTCACCGGCGACGTCCTGGGCTCGCTGCGCTGCGACTGCGGACCTCAGCTCGATGCCGCGCTCGCCGCGGTGGCCGCCGAAGGCCGCGGCGTCGTGCTCTACGTGCGCGGCCACGAGGGCCGGGGGATCGGCCTGCTGCACAAGCTGCAGGCCTACCAGCTGCAGGACCGGGGTGCAGACACGGTCGACGCCAACCTCGAGCTCGGGCTGCCCGCCGACGCCCGCGACTACGGCACCGGAGCGCAGATCCTGGTGGACCTCGGGATCCGGACCATGCGGCTGCTGACCAACAACCCGACCAAGCGGGCCGGCCTGGAGGGCTACGGCCTCGAGATCGTCGACCGGGTGCCGCTTCCGGTGAGCGCGACGCCGGAGAATTTGCGCTACCTGCGCACCAAGCGCGACCGGATGGGCCACGACCTGCCCGGCCTGGCGGCGTACGACGAGGAGGCTCCCGCACCGGGCGCCGGCGGGCTGCCGCCGGCCGGCGCCGCCCCGTGAGTGGAGAGGGGGCGCCGGTGCTCGCCGCCGACGGGGCCCATGACCTGCGGGTCGGCGTCGTGACGGCGCGGTGGCACCGGCAGATCACCGACGGGCTGCACGCTGGGGCGCTGGCGGCACTGGCCGAGATGGGGGTGCGGGAGCCGGTCGAGGTGTCCTCGCCCGGGGCCTTCGAGGTGCCGTTGCTGGCTGCCGCGCTGGCGCGGGCCGGCTGTGACGCGGTGGTGTGCCTCGCCGCGGTGATCCGCGGCGCCACGCCGCACTTCGACCACGTGGCCCGCGCGGTGACAGACGGCTGCGCGCGGGTGGCTCTCGAGACCGGTGTACCGATGGGGTTCGGCGTACTCACCTGTGACGACGAGGCTCAGGCCAGGGACCGCGCCGGTCTGCCGGGCTCGCTCGAGGACAAGGGCCGGGAGGCCGCGCAGGCTGCGGTGGCGACCGCGGTCGCGCTGCGCGCGATGTCCGACCGCAGGTGCTGACGGAGCGGATGCGCTCCCTCGCCCCGGTGTCCGGCGGGCGCCTCGTGCCGGTCCGGGCCGCGGTCACCCTGACGGTCGCCGCCGGGGTGCTGCAGGCAGGGCAGGCCCGGCTCAACGGTGCGCTCGAGGAGCGGGCCGGCGTGCTCCCCACCTCACTGGTCTCCTTCGGCGTCGGGCTGGTCGTCCTCGCCGGCCTGGTCGGCATGTCCGCTCCCCGTCGCCGGGCGGCGGCCGGCGTGCTCGCCGGCGGGAGGTGGTGGTGGCGGCTGGGCGGGCTGGGTGGTGCCTCCGTGGTCGCCGTACAGGCGCTGGGTGTACCGCTGATCGGGGTCGCCCTGGTCAGCGTCTGCCTGGTGGCCGGGCAGACGGTCGGCGCGCTGGTCGTGGACCGGTTGGCACTCGGGCCCGGCGGCGCGCACCCGGTGACGGCTCCACGCGTCGTCGGCGCCGCGCTGGCCATCCTGGCGGTCGGCCTCGGGGGCGCCGGTCGGTTCCACTCGGTCGCGCCGGTGCTCTTCGCACTTCTGCTGGCCGCCGGCGTCCTGGGCGCGGCGCAGGCGGCCGCCAACGGCCAGCTCCGGGAGGTGACCGGCGAGCCTCTGGTAGCGGCGCTGGTGAACTTCGGCGTCGGGTTCTCCGTCCTGGCCGCCGCGGCCGTTGCCGCGGCCGCTGCCGGATCGCTGCCCGCACCGCACTGGCCGGTCAACCCGCTGCTGTACGGCGGTGGTCTCGGCGGTACGGCGTTCATCGCGATCGCGGCCTACACGGTGCGCGCGCTCGGTGTCCTGCGGCTCACCCTTGCCACGGTGACCGGCCAGCTGCTGGGCGCCGTGGCGCTGGACCTCGCCGTGCCGGGGCCCGGCGGTGGGCTCTCGCTCTACACTCTGCTCGGAGTGGTCCTGACCCTGCTGGCGGTAGTGGTCGCAGGGCTTCGGTCACTGCACCGGTAGCGCTGCTCCATGACCCGACGCGCCCGGGGTGCACTTTCGGTTGTTGTACTGAGCTGGTGAGTGCGGTATTTCTTGGCCGACGTCGCCCCACGGCGGCCCAGGTGCCGGGAAGGCAGCCATGACCCCACCGCCGGACACCGGTGCACCCGACCCCGCACTGACGGCGGCGCTGGCGGCATGGGCGGCGACCCCGACGACGGAGGCCGCCGCCCAGGTCCACACCGCACTGCTCGATGCCCGGCTGCTGGTTCCGGTGGTGGCGGCGCTGCTGCCCGTCGATGGTGCAGGGGCTGCTGCGCCGGCCAACGGCGGTGCCGCCCAGATGTCGTTGCCGACGATCCTGGGCCGCGACGGCCGGGTGGCACTGCCCGCGTTCTCTTCGGTCGACGCGCTGGCCCAGTGGCGGGCGGAGGCGCGACCGGTGCCCATCGCGGGAG
>JBPCOX010000100.1:0-8382 GCA_050999825.1 Mycobacteriales bacterium | reverse complement strand
CTCACCCGTGCGGTGCAGGTGTTCGGTACGCCGTCGAGCTGATCTTGGGCGCGGTGCGCCGGCGCCACGGCTGGGTACCATGAGCGGGTCGCCACCCCGAGTCGAGAGCAGGTACCCCGGCCGTCTCCGGCCGAGCCCATGGCCCAGACCTCACGCCCTGCCACGAGCACGACCAAGATCGTAGTACCCGGCGCACACTCGATGGTGAGCCTGCTCGGCTCCCGGGACGAGCTGCTGCGGGTGGTCGAGAGGGCATTCCGTAGCGACATCCACGTGCGCGGCAACGAGATCACTATCACCGGCGACGCCGCCGAGAACGACCAGGCGGCCACCCTGTTCGAGGAGCTGATCGCCCTGCTCGGCAAGGGCGACGTCCTCACCCCCGACTCGGTGGAGCGCAGCCTCGCCATGCTCCGATCGGCCACGCCCGAGCGACCGGCCGAGGTGCTGACCCTCAACATCCTGTCCAGCCGAGGCCGCACCATCCGGCCGAAGACCGTCAAGCAGAAGCATTACGTCGACGCGATCGACGCCCACACCATCGTGTTCAGCATCGGGCCGGCCGGTACCGGCAAGACCTACCTGGCGATGGCCAAGGCGGTGCAGTCGCTGCAGTCCAAGGCGGTCAACCGGATCATCCTGACCCGGCCGGCGGTCGAGGCAGGGGAGCGGCTGGGCTTCCTCCCCGGCACCCTCTACGAGAAGATCGACCCTTACCTTCGGCCGCTCTACGACGCGCTGCACGACATGCTCGACCCCGACTCGATCCCGCGGCTGATGGCCGCCGGGACGATCGAGGTGGCGCCGCTGGCCTACATGCGCGGGCGCACCCTCAACGACGCCTTCATCATCCTCGACGAGGCGCAGAACAGCTCCGCGGAGCAGATGAAGATGTTCCTCACCCGCTTGGGCTTCGGCTCCAAGATCGTGGTGACCGGCGACGTGACGCAGGTGGACCTGCCGGCCGGGACGGTCTCTGGGCTGCGCGTCGTACGGGAGATCCTGGACGGCCTGGCCGATGTCCACTTCTCGACGCTGACCAGCGCCGACGTTGTTCGGCACAAGCTGGTCGGTGAGATCGTCGACGCCTACGCGCGGCACGACGCCGAGATTGCGGCCCCTCGGGCGGCGCCGCACCCGCGCCGGTCCGGTCGGCCGGGCGGGGCTCGCTGATCCCGGTGTCCGTCGAGGTCGCCAACGAGTCTGGCGCCGCGGTCGACGAGACCGCACTGGTGGCGTTGGCCCGCCATGTGCTCGGCGAGATGGGTGTTCATCCGCTGGCGGAGCTGTCCGTGCTGCTCGTCGACGCCGACACGATGGGCCGGTTGCACGAACGGTGGATGGGGGAGCCCGGGCCTACCGACGTCATGGCCTTCCCGATGGACGAGCTGGAGACCGGCCGAGGCCCGGACGAGGAGGAGGACCCGCCGCCGGCACTGCTCGGCGATGTCGTGCTCTGCCCCGAGGTGGCCGGCCGGCAGGCAGCCGCCGCCGGTCACTCGGCCCGCGACGAGCTGCATCTGCTGTGCACCCACGGGATCTTGCATCTGCTCGGCTACGACCACGGGGACGCCGAGGCGGAGCGTGAGATGTTCGCGCGACAGACCGACCTGCTCGGGTCCTGGCGGGCCTCCCGGTGAGCACCGCCCGCGTCGTGCTCGTCGCCGTCGCCGGCGCCCTGGTCGTCCTCGCCGGGCTGATGGCGTGCGCGGACGCGGCGCTGTCGCGGGTGTCCCGGGTGCGGGTGGAGGAGCTGGCCGCCGAGGGGCGCCGCGGGGCCGGCCGGCTGCAGCAGGTGATCGCCGACCCTGCGCCGTACCTCAACGTCCTGCTGCTGCTCATCACGGGCGCGGAGCTCACCGCGACCACCCTGGTGACGCTGGCCTGCGTGCAGGCGCTCGGTGCCGACTGGCGGTCGCTGCTGATCGCGGCCGGCCTGATGACCGTCGTGAGCTTCGTCGCGATCGGCGTGGCGCCGCGCACGGTGGGCCGCCAGCACCCCGACCGGGTGGCCCTGGTGAGCGCGGGGCCCACCCTGCTGCTGGCCCGGGTGCTCGGGCCGCTGCCGCATCTGCTGATCCTGCTGGGGAACGCGCTCGTCCCGGGCCGTGGCTTCCGCGAGGGGCCGTTCAACTCGGAGGCGGAGCTGCGCGACCTGGTGGACCTCGCGGAGGAGCGCTCGGTCATCGAACCGGATGAGCGCCAGATGATCCATTCGGTGTTCGAGCTCGGCGACACGCTGGTCCGCGAGGTCATGGTGCCGCGCACCGACATGGTCTTCATCGAGCGGACCAAGAAGGTGCGGCAGGCGTTGTCCCTGGCACTGCGCAGCGGGTTCAGCCGGATCCCGGTGGTCGGCGAGAACGAGGACGACATCGTCGGCATCGCCTACCTGAAGGATCTGGCCCGTCGCTCCTACGACTACGGCGAGGGCGTCGCCGCCGAGACAGTCGAGTCGCTGATGCGGCCGGCGGCGTACGTGCCCGACTCCAAGCCCGTCGACGAGCTGCTCAGGGAGATGCAGGCAAAACAGATCCACCTTGCCGTCGTGATCGACGAGTATGGCGGCACGGCGGGGCTGGTGACCATCGAAGACGTTCTCGAGGAGATCGTCGGGGAGATCACGGACGAGTACGACCGCGAGGCCCCACGGGTAGAGCAGCTCGACGAGCACACCGCCCGGGTGACCGTGCGGCTGCCGGTGGAGGATCTCGAGAAGATGTACGGCGTCTCGCTGGCGAGCGACGACGTCGAGACGGTCGGCGGCCTGCTCGCCAGCGCGCTGGGGCGGGTGCCGATCCCGGGTGCCACCGTGACGCTCGAGGGCCTGACCCTGACGGCGGAGAGTGCGAAGGGCCGGCGCCACCGCATCGGCACCGTGCTCGTCACCCGCGCACCGGCGCTGGAACCGGCCACGACGTCCCCGGAGCCGGTGGATGCCTGAGCCTGCGGACGAGGACGCGAAGATCGTGACGCTCGCGCGCGCCGCTCGGGCCCGCGCCTACGTCCCGCACACCGGGGTGGCCGAGGGGGCCGCCGTACGTGACAGCGACGGGCGGACCTATGCCGCCGCCACCGTCGAGCACGCGGACCCGAGGTGGACCACCTCCGCGCTGCGAGCGGCGCTGGTGGCTGCGGCGTCGAGTGGCAGCCGGCGCTTCGAGGCGGCGGCCGTGGTCACGGACGCTTCTGCGGCGCCCGAGCATGAGCCGCTCCTGCACGAGTTCGGCGTACCGCTGGTCCTTGTCGCCGACCCCGAAGGAACCGTGCACCGCACCTGGTCGCCGTGAGCGCCACGGCGCATCGGGCCGGCTTCGCCTGCTTCGTCGGCCGCCCCAACGTCGGCAAGTCGACCCTCACCAACGCCTTGGTCGGAACCAAGGTGGCGATCACCAGCGGCCGGCCGCAGACGACCCGGCACGCGGTCCGCGGCATCGTGCACCGGCCGGACGCCCAGCTCGTGGTCATCGACACACCTGGCCTGCACCGGCCGCGCACGCTGCTCGGCGAGCGGCTCAACGACATCGTGCGCACCACGTTGGCCGAGGTCGATGTCGTAGGGGCGTGCTTTGCGGCCGACGAGCGGGTCGGCCCAGGCGATCGGTACCTCGCCGCCCAGCTCGCCGACCTCCGGACGCCGGTGCTGGCCGTGGTCACCAAGGCCGACCTCACCGACTCCGACCGGCTCGGCGCCCAGCTGCTCGCCGTGACCGAGCTGCAGGACTGGGCCGAGGTAGTGCCCGTCTCCGCCGCGAGCGGCTACCAGGTCGACCTGGTAGCCGACCTGCTGGTCACCCGGCTGCCCGAGAGCCCGCCGCTCTACCTCGACGGCGAGCTCACCGACGAGCCGGAGCTCACGATGGTGGCAGAGCTGATCCGCGAGGCGGCGCTCGAGGGAGTGCGTGACGAGCTGCCGCATTCGCTCGCCGTGGTCGTGGAGGAGATGTCCCGCCGTCCGGAGCGGGACCTCATCGACGTGCACGCTGTCCTCTACGTCGAGCGGCCGTCCCAGAAGCCGATCATTCTCGGCACCGGCGGAGCCCGGCTCAAGAACGTAGGGACGGTCGCCCGCCACCAGGTGCAGGCGCTGCTCGGGAGTCCGGTCTTTCTGGACCTGCGGGTCAAGGTCGCGAAGAACTGGCAGCGCGATCCTAAGCAGCTGCGCCGCCTCGGGTTCTGATCCGGCGACCGCCGCCGCGGGCTGCCGGAGCGAGCGGTGTCGCTTGCAGCCCAACGCCCTACGTGCATAGTTATCGCGCCACGGCGTTGGGCTTGCGGCGGCTCCATCGAGCGCTGGATGTGGACAGCTTCGACTTGTCTGTCGGCGGCGTCCTTGATGCTGGTGGGCATGGACGTCGCCACGGCGGTACGTGAGGCACGGGAGCAGGCACGGCTCAGTCAGGTGGTGCTCGCGGAGCGCGCGGGCACGACTCAGTCAGCCGTTTCGTCGTACGAGGTCGGACACCGGGTCCCGTCGTGGCACATGCTCGACCGCCTGCTGGAGGCGTGCGGGTTCGCGGCCCGACTGAGGTTGCAGCCACGGCACTTCGAGATCGACAGGGAGCTCGACGCGCTGCTCGCGAGGCCGCCGGTCGAGCGGCTGTCGAAATGGTCCTCGATCGTCGAGGAGATTGCTGCGCTAGAGAGCCCGGTGGTGGTCATCGGTGCGGCGGCACTGGTCGCACACGGGGTGCCGGTGCAGGTCTCGGCACTCGACCTTGCGGTAGGGGTCGAGCCGAACGAGGTCACCGGCGCGCTAGCGATGCTGACGCGGCTGTGGGCCAGGTACTACCCCACCCACAACGAGGATCCGGTGCCCCACCTGCCGGCCAAAGCCACCGTCACGATGCCCGGTTGCCGGCAGCTGTCCACGGTGCACGGCCCGATCGTTCTTTGGCCCGGCCAGCTGGGAGCGGTGCGGGACCGGGCGGTCGGTGTGCCCGTCGGCGAGGGCATCGTGTGGGTCGCGGCGCTGCCTGACATCGAGCCGCCTTCAGGCGACGCGGACCTGGTGCGGCGCTACCTCGACCGGCTGGCCGCCCGGTCACGGCAGAGCGAGCTGGTAGTTCACCCAATCCTCGATGGGCAGATAGCCCGGGCGCGCGTTGACCGCTCGCCTGTGGGTGTTGGCGGTGGCGTTCCAGGTCTTGATCTCTGTGACCTCTGGTCGCTCGGCGAGTAGCCACGACAGCATGGTGGCCTTCACCCAGAGCCCGAGCCCCCGGCCCCCGATGCGACGCGAGCATGGCCGTGTCGCCCTGGTCGGCCCGTGGCCCCTCGGGGGTGCGCGCCGTCCGCGGACAGCGGCTGCACGTCGTCTGCGCGCAGGAGACGAACACCGGCGAGATCGCCGGCCTGACGGAGCTGTTCGTGCGCTGGTCACCCCCGAGCGGCGCGCCCCTGCACGGGCCCGCGTCGCGGCGTACCGGAGCAGGGCTCGTCCGGCCCCGCGGCGGCGGCCGGGTCGAGCAGCTCGATGCGCACCCGAACTGACTAGCGCGGCGATCGGCGGGAGTGCCACTGCTTTACCCGTGCTCCGGGACAATGAGCGGCGTGACCCTCTACCGCGACGAGGCGGTGGTCCTGCGCACCCAGAAGCTGGGTGAGGCGGACCGCATCGTCGCGCTGCTCACCCGCCGGCACGGGCGGGTCCGGGCGGTGGCCAAGGGGGTGCGGCGTACCAAGTCGCGATGGGGGGCGCGGCTGGAGCCGTTCAGTCACGTCGACCTGCAGCTCTACGCCGGCCGCGAGCTCGACATCGTCACCCAGGCCGAGTCGCTGGCGGCGTACGGGTCGGCGATCGTCGCCCACTACCCGAGCTACACCGCCGGCACCGCGATGCTCGAGACCGCCGAGCGGCTCACCGCGGAGGAGCGGGAGCCGTCGTTGCGGCTCTACCTGCTGCTGGTCGGTGGGTTGCGGGTACTGGCGGAGCGTCGGCACGCGGCCACCCTCGTGCTGGACGCGTTCGTGCTGCGTTCGATGTCGGTGGCGGGCTATCAGCCGTCGCTCTTGGACTGTGCCCGCTGTGGCGCACCGGGCCCGCACCGGGCCTTCTCCGTGCCTGCTGGTGGCAGCGTCTGCCCGGACTGCCGGCCCGGCGGCTCGGTGACGCCAGCCGCGGCGACCTTGGCCCTTCTCGACGCGCTGGGCAGCGGCGACTGGGCGACCGCCGACGCCAGTGACGGCCGCGAGCAACGCGAGGCGAGCGGGCTGCTGGCGGCGTACCTGCAGTGGCACCTCGAGCGTGGGCTGCGCTCGTTGCCGCTGGTGGAGCGGGCGTGAGAGCGGCCACGGTTCGTCCTCCGACGCCGCACCCGTCCGGCGCTCGACCGCCGGCGGTCCCCGCCGAGCGGGTGCCTCGCCACGTGGCGCTGGTGATGGACGGCAACGGCCGGTGGGCGAAGTCTCGGGGGTTGCCCCGGACCCGCGGTCACGAGGCCGGCGAGCACGCGCTCTTCGACTGCGTCGAGGGCGCGATCGAGGTCGGCGTGCGGTGGCTGTCGGCCTACGCCTTCTCGACCGAGAACTGGAAGCGCTCACCGGACGAGGTCCGCTTCCTGATGGGCTTCAACCAGGACGTGCTGGTACGCCGGCGCGACGAGATGCACGCTCTCGGGGTCCGGGTGCGCTGGGCCGGCCGGCGCCCCCGGCTCTGGAAGAGCGTTGTCCGTCAGCTGGAGGAGGCCGAGCAGCTGACGCGGGACAACCGGGTGCTGACGCTGACGATGTGCGTGAACTACGGCGGCCGGGCCGAGATCGCCGACGCCGCGGCGGCGATCGCACGCGATGTCGCCGCCGGTCGGCTCGACCCTGCCCGGGTGACCGAGCGGACCATCGGCCGCTACCTGGACGAGCCGGAGATGCCCGATGTCGACCTGTTCATCCGATCCAGCGGCGAGCAGCGGATCTCCAACTTCCTGCTGTGGCAGTCGGCGTACGCCGAGCTCGCCTTCCTCGACACGCTCTGGCCGGACTTCGACCGCCGGCACCTGTGGTCCGCTATCGAGGGGTACGCCGCCCGGGACCGTCGGTACGGCGCCGCCCTGCCGAACGAGGGGATCTCCTGATGCGCCTGCACCATGTCAACGTCGTCGTCCCGCCCGGCCAGACCGAGGCCGCCGTGGAGTTCTACGGCGGCGTGCTCGGCCTGAGCCGGGTGCCGAAGCCGGCTGCCGGGGTCGCCCAGGAAGGCGCCTGGCTCGACATCGCGGCGGGCACCCAGCTGCACGTCAGCGAGCGCGACGGTGATCGCCATCCTGACCCCCACTTCGCGCTGGTGGTAGACGACTTCGACTCCGTGCTGAAACGGCTGGCCAGCTTCGCCGCGCCCTGGACCGAGCAGGCCGATCTGTTCGGCGGCCGCCGGGGCTTCACCCGCGACCCGGCGGGCAACCGGGTGGAGCTGCTCGAGCGGGCCGGCGAGCTGGCCTGACGTCTTCGTGCTCAGCCGGCGCAGCCGGCGCAGCGGCCGAACACCTCGACGGTGTGGCTGACGTCGGAGTAGCCGTGCTCGGCCGCCACCCGGTCCGCCCACCGCTCGACCGCGCTGCCGCGGACCGAGGCGGTGCGGCCGCAGTCGCGACAGACCAGATGGTGATGGTGCGAATCCGCCCCGCACCAGCGATAGGCGGCTTCCCCGTCCGCCGCGCGCAGGACGTCGACGGCACCGGACTCCGCCAGTGCGGCGAGGTTGCGGTAGACCGTGGTGAGCCCGACCGGGCGCCCGGAACGGCGGAGATCGGCGTAGAGCTCCTGGGCGCTGCGGAAGCCACCGGCGGCTTCCAGGGCGGCGGTGATCGCTTCCCGCTGGCGGGTCACGAGGCGCTCACGACGCCCCACATCGCGGTGATTCCGACCAGCGTCGCCACCAGGGTCAGCCGGGACGGGTGCCGGCTGTGCGCCTCCGGAAGGATGTCGCCGGTTGCGAGGTAGAGCAGGAAGCCGGCGAAGAAGCCGAGGTAGAGCCCGAGCAGGTGGTCGGGCACGGTGAACAAGAGGGTGGCCGCGGCGCCGAGCACCGGGGCAACGGCATCGAGCCCGAGCAGGGCCAGCGAGCGGCGGGTGCTGTTGCGGTGCGAGAGCATGATCGAGACGGTGTTCAACCCGTCGGCGAAGTCGTGGGCGATCACCGCGATCGCGACGGTGACACCCACGGCAGGACCGGCCTGGAAGCCCAGCCCGATTCCTACGCCGTCCATGAAGGAGTGTGCGGACAGGGCCAGCGCCGAGGCGAGGCCGACCGCGGGGTGGTCGTGCTCCCCGTAGTCGCTCTCATGGGCGCCGTGCAGCGCCACTGTCCGCTCGAGCAGGTGCAAGACGATGAACCCGGCCGCGAAGGCGAGCATCACCGCCGGTACGCCGCGCCCGCCATCGTCGGAG
>JBPCOX010000043.1:0-8208 GCA_050999825.1 Mycobacteriales bacterium | reverse complement strand
GCCGTCACCGACGACCGCCGGTACGCCGGGCGATCGGGACCGGAGCTGCGCCAGCATCCCCGCTCCGATGTCGACCGGCAGCACCCGGGCGCCGCGGCCGATCAGCTCCCGGGTCGCCTTGCCGGTGCCGGCCCCGACCTCGACCACGGTGGCGCCAGCCAGCGGTCGGGCTCGCGACTCGATCGCGTCGAAGAGCGCGTCCGGATAACCGGGCCGGCTGGCGTCGTACCGCTGCGCGACCGGGTCGAAGACGGACCGGCTCACGCGCTGCGACCCTGCGGCGCCCGGACCCAGGAGGGGGTGCCGACACCACGGCCGGCGCCGAGATGGAACCTGGTGAAGGCCAGCGCCTCGGCGAGGTCGGCCGCCCGGTCGGCTCGGTTCTCGGCCCGCCGGGTGCTCACCTCCACCACCACGACGCCGTCGAAGCCGCTCGCCGACAAGCCCTGCAGCAGCTCAGCGCAGGGCTGGCCGCCGCGACCAGGCACCAGGTGCTCGTCGCGGGAGCTGCCCAGCCCATCCGCGATGTGCAGGTGGGCCAGCCTTTCGCCGAGCGCCCTCGCCATGGCGAGGGCGTCGGTCTGGGACGTCGCGGTGTGGGACAGGTCGAGGGTCACATGCCGGTAGTCCTCGTCGACCGGAGACCAGTCCGGTGCGTACGGCACCACCTCGCGGCCGCCGGCACGCAGCGGAAACATGTTCTCCACCGCGAACCGCACCTCGGTCTCACCCGCCATCCGCTCGATCCCGGTGACGAAGTCCCTGGCGTAGTCGCGTTGCCACCGAAACGGTGGGTGCACCACGACGGCGCGCGCGCCGAGCGCCTCCGCCGCCTCCCGCGACCGCACCAGCTTGGCCCAGGGGTCGGAGCCCCAGACGCGCTGGGTGATCAGCAGGCACGGAGCGTGGATCGCGAGAACCGGTACGCCGTGGTAGTCCGAGAGCCGGCGTACGGCCTCGACGTCCTGGCTGACCGGGTCGGTCCAGACCATGAGCTCGACGCCGTCGTAGCCGAGCCGGGCGGCGAGCTCGAAGGCCGTCGCCGTCGTCTCGGGGTAGGTCGACGCGGTGGACAGGGCCACCGGCGCGGAGCCCACCAGGCGGACCTCGGTCGGGCTGGCGACGAAGCCGGCGCCGCGCCCGGTGCCGCCCGCCATCACCTGCTCAGCCTAACGAGCGGCCCGCGGTCAGCCAGGATGGAGCGATGCCCTTCGACGTCCGATTGCTGACCGCCGATGACATGGCGGCCGGGTGGGATCTGAGCCGGCTGGCCTTCGGTGGCGAGCGGCAGCCGCCGCCCGGGTGGCAGGACGAGCGCCCCGGCCGGCACGCATGGGGGGCGTTCGACGGCACCGGTCGTCTCGTCGCCAAGGCCGTGGACCGGGAGCAGGGGCACTGGTTCGGGGGCCGGCTGGTGCCGGCGAGCGGTATCGCCGGGGTGGCGGTCGCACCCGAGCTGCGCCGCAGCGGCCTGGCCAGCCAGGTGCTCACGACGCTGCTGGCCGCCGCCCGGGACCGCGGGGCGGTGATGAGCACCCTGTTTCCCACCACCCCGGTGCCCTACCGCCGGCTCGGCTGGGAGCAGGTAGGGACGCTGACGTGGACCGCGCTCCCTACCGCCGCGCTGGCCGGGCTGCGCAGGCCGACGGCTGTGACCCTTCGTCCCGCCGGCCCGGCGGACGTGCCGGCGGTGCTCGAGGCCTATCGCGCGGTAGCTCGTGCCGGCACCGGGCTGATGGAGCGCTCCTCGCCGCTGTTCGACACCTCGGCCGAGGCGGTGCTCAGCGGTCATGACGGCATCACGGTGGCGTTCGGTCACGACGGCGCCGTCGAGGGCTATGCGAGCTGGGACCGCGGGCCGGGGTACGACGCCTCGGGCCGGCTCACGGTGCCGGACCTCATCGGGTTGACCGCGCCGGCGACCACGGCGCTGCTCGCGATGCTGGGCAGCTGGTCGAGCGTCGCGCCCACCGTCGTACTCCGGCTCGCCGAGCCCGACCCCGCCTCGTTCCTGGCGACGACGGCGGCGGCGCGGGCCGAGTCGCAGCACCCGTGGATGCTGCGGCTGCTCGACGCGCCGGCCGCCGTCGCCGCCCGGGGCTGGCCGCCCCACCTGCACGGCAGCGTGGACCTGCTGCTGGAGGACGCGGTCTGTCCGTGGAATGCCGGCGCGCACCGGCTGGTCCTCTCCGCCGGCGCCGGCCGGCTGGAGCCCGGTGGCGGGGCGGAGGTGGCACTGACGGCCCGCGGGCTCGCGGTCCTCTACGCCGGGGCGGCCGGCCCCTCCCTGCTCCGCCGGGCCGGCCTGCTGGCCGGCGAGAACGAGGGCAGCGACGAGTTCCTGCAGGCAGCGACCGCCGGACCGGCGCCTGCCCTGCTCGACTACTTCTGAGCGGTTCCACCGCTCGTGGCCGGGGCCGCGCCGGCAAGCCAGTCGAGCCGGCGCAGAATGATGCCCTCACGCAGCGCCCAAGGGCACAGACGGACTTCGGTGACGCCCAAGAGGTCCATGGCGGCGTCGGCCACCAGTGCGCCGGCGACCAGCTGCCCCGCCCGGCCCGGAGAGACGCCGGGCAGCGTCGCACGGTCCTTGGCGCGCATCCCGGCAACCGTGTCCAGAACCTCGAGGACCTGCCGGTGGCTGAGGGTCCGGCGTACGTAAGGCCCCTCGTTGTACGGCGCAGCGCCGGCGATCCGGGCCAGCGAGCGGAAGGTCTTGGACGTGGCGACGGTGAGGTCGGGCTCGCCGGCCCTGGTCACCGTCCGCAGGTTGCGGGCCAGCTCGGTGCGGATGTGCTTGCGGAGCTGGCGCAGGTCCTCCTTGCCGGGCGGGTCCTTGGGCAGCCATTGCCGGGTCAGCCGGCCCGCGCCGAGCGGCACCGACACGGCGGCGTCGGGTTCCTCGTCCATGCCGGCGGCCACCTCCAGCGAGCCGCCGCCGATGTCGAGGACGAGCAGCCGGCCGGCGCTCCAGCCGAACCACCGGCGGACGGCGAGAAAGGTGAACCGGGCCTCGTCCTCGCCCGCCAGCGCCTGCAGGTCGACCCCGGTGGTCTCGCGTACGCCGGCGAGCACCTGCTCGGCGTTGCCGGCCTCGCGAACAGCCGAGGTGGCGAAGGCCAGCAGGTCCTCCACACCAAGGTTCTCGGCGGCGGCCTGCGCCCGTGCCACGGCGTCGCACAGCGCGGCGGCGCCCTTCTTGGACAGGGCGCCGTCCGCACCGATCAGCTCGGCCAGCCGCAGCTCGGCCTTCACCTTGGCCGCCGGCAGCGGCCACGCGCCGGAATGGGCGTCGACGACGAGGAGATGAACGGTGTTCGAACCGACGTCGAGCACCCCCAGCCGCATGAATCTCGACGCTAGCCGCTCCGCGGGCTCGGGCGGCGGAGGCGACCCGTGGCGGGTGGACGACGGCTCCTTCGGTGCAGTCCCGAGGACTCGGTGCACAGACCTTGGGGATCAGGCGATGTGTCGCGCGCTCTGGGGGGCGGCGCCCGGGGTTCTGTCCGAGCCGGCCCGTAGCTTCCCGGTCATGGTGAAGGCGATGAGCCGCGAGCGCTCGGCGTACCGCTGCACGGAATGCGGTCTCGTCGTGCCGAAGTGGGTCGGCCGGTGCCCGGAGTGCCAGGCGTGGGGTGCGGTGGCTGAGGTCGGAGCGGGCATCGGGCGAGCGCTCACGGCCGGCCCGGTGACCGCGCCCGCACTACCCATCGACTCCATCGACGTGGCGGCCGCCCGGGCTGCTCCGACCGGCGTGGGCGAGCTCGACCGGGTGCTGGGCGGCGGGTTGGTTCCCGGTGCCGTTGTGCTGCTCGCCGGCGAGCCGGGGGTGGGGAAGTCCCCCCTGTTGCTCGAGGTGGCCGGCCGCTACGCCGAGCGCGGCCGCGCTCTGATCATCACCGGGGAGGAGTCGGCGGCCCAGGTGCGGCTGCGCGCCGAGCGGGTCGGCGCGCTGCATCCGTCGCTCTACCTCGCTGCCGAGACCGACCTGGCGGCGGCTCTGAGCCATGTCGACGCCGTACGGCCGAGCCTGCTCATCGTCGACTCGGTGCAGACGCTGGCCTCGGCGGAGGTCGACGGCGCTCCGGGCGGTGTCACCCAGGTCCGTGAAGTGTCGGCCGCACTGGTCCGGCTGGCCAAGGATCGGAGCATCGCCACCGTGCTGGTGGGCCATGTGACCAAGGACGGCGCGGTCGCCGGCCCCCGGCTGCTCGAGCACCTCGTCGACGTGGTGCTCTCCTTCGAGGGCGACCGGCATTCGGGGCTGCGGCTGGTGCGGGCGGTGAAGAACCGCTACGGCCCCGCCGACGAGGTGGGCTGCTTCGAGCTGGGCGACGGCGGCATCGTCGGGCTACCGGACCCCAGTGGACGGTTCCTCTCCCGACGCACCCAGCCGGTCCCGGGCACCTGCATCACCGTGATCGTCGAGGGGCGACGCCCCCTCGTTGCCGAGGTCCAGGCACTGCTGGCCCAGGAGTCCCAGGCACCTCGTCGTTACACCTCCGGCCTCGACGGCGCCAGGGTCGCGATGGTGCTCGCGGTGGTCGAGCGCTGGGCCGGGCTCAAGACCAGCAGCCGCGACGTGTACGCCGCCACCGTGGGCGGCGTACGGGTCACCGAGCCGGCGGCAGATCTCGCCGTTGCCCTCGCGGTGGCGAGCGCTGTCAGCAAGACCGCCCTCCCCGCAGGCCTGGTTGCAGTCGGCGAGGTCGGGCTGGCCGGTGAGGTACGACCAGTGGGCAGCGTCGGCCGGCGGCTGGCGGAGGCCGCCCGCCTAGGCTTCGGCTGCGCGCTCGTGCCTCCCGACTCGGGACCGGGGCCGGCCGGGATGACCGTCACCGAGGTGCCGGACCTTCGGTCGGCGGTGCAGGCCGTCGTGGGGCCGGGGCCGGCAGGTCGCCGCTAGACTGGACGCGATCACTTTGCCACGAGGAGCCGGGTGGCCACGTCCGACCGCGAGGACCTGCTGCGGGCCACCCTCGCCGCCGTCGCACCCGGTACGTCGCTGCGCGACGGCCTGGAGCGGATCCTGCGCGGCAACACCGGTGGGCTCATCATCCTCGGCTACGACCGGGTCGTGGAGTCGTTGTGCACCGGCGGCTTCCCACTCGACGTCGAGGCCTCGGCCACCAGGCTGCGCGAGCTGGCGAAGATGGACGGCGCCATCGTGATCGACGACGCGGCCGGCCGCATCGTGCGTGCCGCCGTACACCTGGTGCCGGACCCCACGATCCCGACCGAGGAGTTCGGCACCCGGCACCGCACCGCCGAGCGGGTGGCCAAGCAGACCGGCTACCCGGTGATCTCGGTCAGCCAGTCCATGCGGATCGTCGCCCTCTACGTCCAGGGGCGTCGCTACGTGCTCGACGACTCGGCGGCGATCCTGTCCCGCGCCAACCAGGCCCTGGCCACGCTGGAGCGCTACAAGCTGCGCCTCGACGAGGTGGCAGGCACCCTGTCGGCACTCGAGATCGAGGACCTGGTGACCGCGCGCGACGCGGTGTCGGTGAGCCAGCGGCTGGAGATGGTCCGCCGGATCGCCGACGAGATCGGCGGCTACGTCGTCGAGCTCGGCACCGACGGGCGGCTGCTCGCGCTCCAGCTCGAGGAGCTGATGGCCGGCGTGGAGTCCGAGCGCGAGCTGGTGGTGCGCGACTACATGCCGGCACCCGGCCGGCGCGGGCGGTTGGTGGAGGACGTGCTGGCCGACCTCGATCTGCTGTCCGCGACGGACCTGCTCGACCCCGCCGTACTCGCCAAGGTGATCGGCTTCTCGGCCGGCCTCGAGGCGCTGGACGCGCCGGTGAGCCCGCGCGGCTTCCGGCTGCTGGCCAAGGTCCCGCGGCTGCCCCGAACCGTCGTCGACCGGCTGGTCGAGCACTTCGGTGGCCTGCAGAAGCTGCTCGCCGCCGGCGTGGACGACCTGCAGACGGTCGACGGCGTCGGCGAGACACGGGCTCGCAGCGTGCGCGAGGGGCTGTCCCGGCTCGCCGAGTCCTCGATCCTGGAGCGCTACGTCTAGGCGCGTCCCGCCTGGGGTCGCGGTGGAGGTGCGCCGCGTTGAGCCCCACGACTGGCTGGTCCTACGGGCCGTGCGGCTGGCGGCCCTGGGCGAAGCTCCTTCGGCCTTCGGGTCCAGCTACGCCCGCGAGGTCGCCCTCGACGAGTCGCAGTGGCGGCGTCGGATCGCTGCAGGCGCGACCTTCCTCGCCTGGACGGACGACGAGCCAGTCGGCCTCGTCACGGGCATCGCGGACGAAGCGGCCCCGGCGGACGAGCGGCACGTCGTCTCGATGTGGGTGCGGCCGGACGCGCGCGGCACCGCTGTGTCCACCGCATTGATCCAGACGGTGCGGGAGTGGGCCCGGGCGCAGGGCGCCACGTCCCTCACCCTGTGGGTGGCCGACGTCAACGAACGGCCGCGGCGGTTCTATGAGGGCTGTGGTTTCGGCCCCGCCGGCGAGCGCCAGCCGTTGCCGAGCAACCCCGCCGTCGCGGAGGACAAGCTCCGGCTCGACCTGTGCGACCGACGCGCCGGTGCACCGCCTCAGCGCAGCGAGAACACGGCCTGCGCGCTGATGATGCGCCCCAGTGCGCCGTAGAGCCGGTAGGTGCCCGGCCGAACCGCAGGACCCGGACTCGGACACCCCGGATGGGACCGCACCCTGGACCACTGCACCGTCCACGACCGGCTGGCACCCGCCGGCAGCGTCACGACCACGACCCCCTTGCCCTCGCAGTCGTCGCTGGACCAGATCCGGTCGGAGCCTGACCTGACGGTCAACCCCCGCGCCCCCGGACCGACATCGCGGGTGCACGGCGCCGGCCCCACATTGCGGACGGTCATGGTCAGAACCAGCCGTACGCCGGTCAGGTAGCGGGCGGCGTCGGTTGCCGCGGTGACCGCCAACGAGCTGTCCGGGCAGGCCAGGGGCCGGGCCGCGGAGGAAGGCCGCGGCGAAGGGGAGGCGGCCGGCGAGACCACCGCGGAGCTGGTGACCGTCGGCGTGCTGGCAGTGACCGGGGTCGGACCCCCAGGGCGGCCGGTCGTCCGCTCGGCGACCGCTCCGCCGCCGAGGCCGGCCACCCATCGGGCTAGCAGCAGCACGGCGACCACGAGGGCGGCGACCGCGAGCGCCCGGCGCACCCAGTAAGTCCGCGCCGGAAGTGGGCCGACCGGGTGGAGCAGCGCGTCCGGTTCCACGCCCGCCGAGCCTAGAGGCCTGCCGCGGCCGCGTCCCGGCGTTGGCGGGAGCCTGGCCGGGCGCGGGCCGCGACATGGCGTGGCGGCGTCCGGACGGCAGTCCGTGGTCGGTCCTGGTCGGCGAGGTGATGCTGCAAGTCCACCCCCGCGACCCGCGTGCAGCCGGCGGCGCGCTTGTCTGCACCGCCCGGGAGGTCCGTAGTCGGCTGCGGGCGGCGCTACGGGCCGAGTCCCATCCGGTCCCGGGCTCGCGGCTGCAGGTTCTCTGGCCGGCCGCCCGAAAGCTGGAGCGGGCGCTGGCGGTTGACGGTCGGACGGTCCGGCACAGCCCGACCCCACCGACCGGGTATCCCTTCCCGGCTGAGCCCGACAGGATGGTCCGCCATGTACGAGACCGTCGCTGAGACCGACGCCCTGCAGGGGATGCGCACTCTCTCGGTCGCCACCGTGACGGCCCGCGGCGAGCCGCGGATCAGCGCCGTGGACGGGCACCTCCTGCACGCAAAGTTCGTGTTCACCACGGCCGGCTCGGCCGCGAAGGCCCGGCAGCTGCGCGCCCGGCCGGGCGGAGTTTCTGACCGGGAGCTCGCCCGACTTCGCAGCGATCGAGGCGCACCTGGTCACGCACTACGGCAGCTCGCCGTCGTCGTGGGCTGAGGACATCGCCTGCCTGCGGGTGCGGCCCAACTGGATGGTCGTCTACGCCTTCCGGCCAGAGGAGCTGCTCCCGACGGCTGGGAGCTGACGCGCCGCTGATCGAAGTGACGTCTACTCGCAGAAATGGCGGGGATCCGCGAGTGGAAGCAACACCGATCAGTCGGCTTAGGCTGAGGTGCACCAAAGACGAGGGGCCGCCACTGCACGGTCCCGTGACGGCCCTTCGAGCTGATCTCCTGGCTACTCCGTGGTGCCGGCCGTGGCCACCGGCGGCAGGTCGGCCACCGCAGGCTTGATCTCGCCGCGGAAGCGGAACCGCTCCTCCTCGCCTTCGCCCTCGGTGTCGA
>JBPCOX010000029.1:0-4304 GCA_050999825.1 Mycobacteriales bacterium | reverse complement strand
GGAGCTGGCCGCGACGGTGGCGGTGGCCCGGCTCGTCCTGGGGCCGTCGATGCGCATCCAGGCGCCGCCGAACCTGATCGCCATGGAGTACCAGCTGCTGCTGCGCGCCGGCATCGACGACTGGGGTGGGGTGTCGCCGGTCACGCCCGACCACGTCAACCCGGAGCGGCCGTGGCCGGTCATCGACGACCTCGCCACCGCCAGCGCGACCGCCGGCTTCACGTTGCGGGAGCGGCTCACCGTCTATCCGCCGTACGTCCTCGCCGGTGAGCCGTGGATCGACCCCCGCGTCCTGCCCCATGTACGCGCGCTGGCCGGCCCGGACGGCCTCGCGGTCGAGGGCCGGCGGCCAGTCGGCGGACCGTGGCAGGAGCCGGACGGTGGGCTGGTCGCCTCGACCGGGCGGGTCGACCTGCACGCTGCGATCGACACCGAGGGGCGCCGCGCCGACCGGCGGAGCGACTTCGACGCGGCGTACGGCGACTGGGGTGCGCTGCGCGAGCGGGTGAGCAGCGGCGCGCCGGAACGGCTGGGCGGCGACGTGCGGGCTGCACTCGCCCACGCCGCCGACAACCCGGCGGGCATCACCGACGCGGAGGCGCTGGCGCTCTTCGGTGCCCAGGGTCCCGAGCTCGAGGCGCTGTGCGCGCTGGCCGACGACGTACGCCGGGACACCGTCGGCGACGACGTGACCTACGTCGTCAACCGCAACATCAACTTCACCAACGTCTGCTACACCGGCTGCCGGTTCTGCGCGTTCGCGCAGCGACGCAAAGACGCCGACGCCTACACGCTCTCGCTCGCCGAGGTGGGGGAGCGCGCGGTCGAGGCGGCAGCCGCCGGCGCGACCGAGGTATGCATGCAGGGCGGCATCTCACCGGAGCTTCCCGGGTCGGCCTACTTCGACCTGGCCGCGGAGGTCAAGCGGCGTACGCCGGACATGCACGTGCACGCCTTCAGCCCGATGGAGGTCGTCAACGGCGCCGCCCGCACCGGGCTGTCGATCCGGGACTGGCTGGTCGCGGCCCGGGAGGCCGGCGTCGACACCATCCCCGGCACCGCCGCGGAGATCCTCGACGACGACGTCCGCTGGGTCCTCACGAAGGGCAAGCTCCCCGCCGCCACCTGGGTCGAGGTGGTGAGCACCGCGCACGAGGTCGGCCTGCGCAGCTCGAGCACGATGATGTACGGGCACGTGGACAACCCCCGGCACTGGGTCGCGCACCTGCGGGTGCTGGCTGCGATCCAGGACCGCACCGGCGGGTTCACGGAGTTCGTGCCGCTGCCGTTCGTGCACCACAACGCGCCGCTCTACCTCGCCGGGCTGGCCCGGCCCGGCCCCACCGGGCGCGAGAACCGGGCGGTGCACGCGATGGCCCGGCTGCTGCTGCATGGTCGGATCGACAACATCCAGTGCTCGTGGGTCAAGCTCGGGGTCGACGGCTGCCGGCAGGTGCTACGCGGCGGCGTCAACGACCTCGGCGGCACCCTGATGGAGGAGACCATCAGCCGGATGGCCGGCTCCCAGCACGGCAGCCGGAAGTCGATCGCCGAACTGGAGGCGATCCCCGCCGAGATCGGGCGGCCGGCCCGCCAGCGGAGTACGACGTACGGCGTCGTGCAGCAGGCCGTCTCGCACTGACCCCATCGCGGGCGGCGATCTGTGGACACCCGGCTTGACGCACCGCGCTGCCGTCGATGTAATTCCACCGTTGTCATTCGCAGCACGCACCGGCGGCCGAATGGGTCGAGATCGGAGAGCGCCGTGAGCGAGATGAGCTTCCTGCTCGGAGTCGAGGGAATCGAGGGGGAGCGCCAGCTCAGCTGGCACGACCAGGCGCTGTGCGCCGAGACCGACCCGGAGGCCTTCTTTCCGGAGAAGGGCGGGTCGACCCGGGAGGCGAAGAAGGTCTGCGTGCGATGCGACGTTCGCGGCGAGTGCCTCGAATACGCCCTGGCGAAGGATGAGCGCTTCGGTATCTGGGGCGGCCTGTCGGAGCGGGAGCGCCGGCGGCTCAAGCGCCGCGCCGGCTGACCTCTTCCACCGTTTCGCGGGTCGCACCGACCGGTGACCGCGTAGTCTGGCCCGTCGGTCCGGGCCCGGACCGACGATCGACCACCGATCACCGACGTGGCCTCGAACGGGCCGCCATCCGGACCGTATGAGCATCCCAGCCGCGCTTTCCCGCCACCACGTCACCGCCGTTCTGGTCACCCACGACGGCGATCGCTGGCTGCCCGCTGTGCTCCCCGCGGTGGCTGCGCAGCTCCGGCCACCGGACCGGCTCGTCGCTGTCGACACGGGAAGCATCGACGGCACCCGCAAGCTGCTGGCCGCCGCGCCGGAGCCCGCGGCCGTACGCACGCTTCCCCGCCGTACCGGGTTCGGCGCCGCCATCGCCGCCGGGCTCGCACTCGCCGAGAACGTCGAGCCGCGCCCGTCCGACGGCGCGCAGGAGTGGGTGTGGCTGCTGCACGACGACTGCGCACCGCAGCCAGGTGCGCTGCGGGCGCTGCTCGAACAGGCCGACGCCGACCCCTCGGCCGGCGTGTTCGGGCCCAAGGTCCGAGGCTGGTACGAGCCGCGGGCCCTGCTGGAGGTGGGCGTCACCACCGACCGGGCCGGCCGGCGGGAGACCGGGCTGGAGCGCGGCGAGCTCGACCAGGGCCAGCACGACGGTGTCCGCGACGTGCTGGCCGTTGGAACCGCCGGCGCGCTGGTACGCCGGGAGCTCTGGGACCGGCTGCACGGTCTGGATCCCGCGCTGCCCCTCTTCGGCGACGATCTCGACCTGGGCTGGCGGGCCAACCTGGCCGGGGGGCGCGTCCTGGTGGTCACCGATGCCGTGGTGCACCACGTCGGCGCCGCCGCCGCCGGCCTACGGCTCTGCGCCCCGACTCGGCAGCCGGTCCGCCGTGCCCGGCGACGCGCCGCCGTCTACGCCATGCTGGCCAACGTCCCGGCGCGCGCCCTGCTGCTGCTGGTGCCGCGGCTGCTGCTGGGTGCGACGTTGGGCGGGGTCGCCCGGCTGGCGCTGCGCCGGCCCCGGGCGGCGGCGGATGAGCTCCTCTCGGTCCTCGGCGTCTTCGCTTCGCCGCTGCTGCTGCTGCGGGCGCGGTGGGACCGGCGGCGCAGCCGGACGCTGCCGGCCCGCGCGGCGAACCACCTGCTCGCCGATCGCCGGCTGCGATGGCGCCGTCACCGCGAAAAGCTGGCCGACTGGGGAGGCCGGCTGGCGACGTCGGTCGGGTCGGGCGCCCGCCGCGGCGGCCGACCTTCCGGACGATCCGGTGACCAGTACGTCGTCCCGGTCGAGCGGGGGGTGCTGCGATCGGTGTTCGGCCGGCCGTCGGTGCTGCTCGGCGCCGCGCTGCTGGCGCTGGCACTTGCCACCCTGCACCCGTTGCTGCGGGCCGGCTCACTGGCCGGCGGCCGGCTGCTGCCGGCTCCGGGCGGCGCCGCCGACCTGTTGTCGTCCTACCTGGCGTCGTGGCATCCGGCTGGAGCCGGCACGTCGACCCCGGCACCGCCGTACCTGGCGCTGCTGGCGGCCATGGCCGGGCCGCTGCTGGGCCGGGCGCCGCTCGTCGTCGACGTGCTGCTGCTCGGTGCCGTGCCGCTCGCCGGGCTCTCGGCGTACGCCGCCATCAGCGCGGTGACCACGCGGCGCACGCTGCGGGTGTGGGCCGCGGGCACCTACGCGTTGCTGCCCGCCGTGACCGGCGCGGTGGCCGGCGGCCGGCTCGACGCGGCGGCGGCCATGGTCGCCCTGCCGCTGGTGACTCGAGGTGCCGGGCGGGCGCTGGCCGCCGGCCGTGGGGACGGCTGGCGTACCGCCTGGCTCGCCGGGCTCGGCCTGGCGGTGGCGAGCGCCTTCTCCCCGCTGCTGTACCTGCTGGCCGCGCCGGTGCTGGTGGGCGCCGCACTACTGGGGATCGGGCTGGCGGGGCGGCGGGGTTCCCGGCGCCTGGGCATCCGCCGGGCGCTGACCGCCGCCGTGCTGCTCGCGGTGCCGCCGCTGTTGTTGCTGCCGTGGCTTCCGACGCTGCGGGCCTACCCGCGAGCCGCGCTGGCCGGCTTCGGCCCGGCGGCCGCGGGCCTGGTCGACCCGGGCCTGCGCCCGGCCGACGTGGCGCTGCTGCATCCGGGCGGGCCGGGCCTGCCGACGGTATGGCTCGGTGCCCCGCTGCTGCTGGCCGCCCTCGCCGGGCTGGCGCGCAGCCGGCGGTGGCGGCTGGCGCTGGCCGGCTGGGCGCTGGCCGCGGTCGGCCTCGCGGGCGGCGTCCTGGTTGCCAGGGTGACC
>JBPCOX010000022.1:0-2660 GCA_050999825.1 Mycobacteriales bacterium | reverse complement strand
TCCGGCCGGCTGTTCTCCCGGCTGCGTGACGCCTTCAGCGGCCGGTGACCACGCTGACCGCTCCCACCTTTCTCGCCGCCGCGGCTGAGCTGGCCGGACCGAGGATCCGGCTGGCCGGTTCCGAGGGGCGGCACGCGGCCGCCGTACGCCGGCTGGCTGCCGGGGAACGGGTCGACCTCACCGACGGCGCCGGCTCGGTGGCGGAGTGCGTGGTCAGCGCGGCCGGGCCGGACTGGCTGGACCTGGTGGTGGCGCACCGGCGGTCCGTCGACCGCCCGGCGCCCTGGCTCGTCGTCGTCCAGGCGCTGGCCAAGGGTGATCGCGGCGAGCTGGCGGTCGAGGCGATGACCGAGGTAGGGGTGGACGAGATCGTGCCGTGGGCGGCCACCCGCTCGGTCGTGCAGTGGCGGGGTGAGCGCGGCGCCAAGGGGCTGGAGCGCTGGCGGTCGACCGCTCGGGAGGCGGCCAAGCAGTCACGGCGCGCCTGGCTGCCGGTGGTGCCCGCGGCGGCGTGCACGGCCACGGTCTGCAAGCGCGTTGGCGCCGCCGGGCTGGCCCTCGTCCTCGACGACGGCGCGCAGCTGCCGCTCGCCGCCCTCGACGTGCCGTCGACCGGTGAGGTGGTGATGGTCGTCGGTCCAGAGGGCGGAGTGACCAGCGACGAGCTGGCCGCCTTCACCGACGCCGGCGCGGTCGCCTGCCGGCTCGGTCCGACGGTCTTGCGTACGTCGACCGCCGGTGTGGTGGCCGCGGCTGTCCTACTTGCCCGCAGCGGTCGCTGGGCGTGACTACCAGCCGGGCTCTCGTGGGCACTCACCAGGCCGGCGCTTCGGCGGAACCCGGGATCGGGTTCGGCTTGCCGCCACCCCATCGCATCAAGGTGCTGGTCGAGTCCGCATGCAGCTCGCGCCAGATGGCGGCGGCACCGGAGGAGTCGATGTCCACGGCGCTCTGCAGGGTGCTGCTCGACAAGGCGAACAGGGTGGTGAGCCGGCCGTTGTCCAGTCGCACCATCGTGCCGCCCGACCCATGGTCGACCAGGTAGGCCAGTCGACCCGACAAGTCGTAGCCGGGACTGCTCTGCCGGCAGGGCTGGTTGGCCGGGCAAGGCACGCTCTTGCCGTCGGCGACCGTGGTGGCGGTTGTCGTGTCGAAGATGCGCACGTCTTGGAACTGGACGCCACCGGTCACCGTGATGGCCAGGTGTCGGCCGTCCGGAGCCCAGGACGGCTTGCCGAGGAAGCCCGGCGGCTCAGAGGTGATCTGGATCGAACGTTCGGTTCGGGTGCTTCGGTCCATCGTGACCAGCGCTGAGGCGCTGCTGTCGCAGGCGTGCCGAAGGAAGGCGACCCGCTGTCCGTTGGCACCGACGCCGATCGAGTCGACCGCGCCCCCGGCGTTCACCACCGGCTCCGCGCTGCCGCCGGCGTACGGAACCCGCAGGATGCCGGCGGAGCAGGTGCCGTTGCCGTGGACGTAGTAGACCCACCTGCGGTCGGCGGTCACGGTGGGCTCGCTGTCGCCGCCGCCGGGCTGCTGGGTCGTGAGGTAGCGGAGCAGCCTCCCCGTGGTCGAGTCGAAGACCGCGATCCGGCCAGCAGACGCCGCCACGAAGCTGGGCGGGTAGGCCGCCGGAGCAGCCCCGAAGAGCACCGGCCGGGCGGCGATCTGGACGACACCGTCGCCGGCCGCCGAGTCGGTGCGCGCCACCAGCGTCGCGGTCCCGCTCGGCGGGGCAGGGAAGGACACGCTGGTCTGCCAGGGCGTGCCGGTGCCGCCCATCGCAGCGGCGGGTGCGGAGATCGGCGCCGCCCTGCCGAGGGTCCGTAGCTCGACGCGCACCGACTCGTCGACCCCGGTGATGGTGCCCTCCACCGCCAGGGGCGACCGGACCGGTGCGGCGATCTCCGGTGCTGTGATCGCAAGCCGATAGGCCCCGGCCACCGTCACGGCGTACGGTGCGCTGCTGCCGCTGCCCAACCGGACCAGGTGGACGACCGTCACCGCCGCGACGGTGCCGTCGGCCAGCTTCCGGCCCAGCGTCACCTTGCGGCCGGTGCCGATGCTGGTGGTCTCCGGCTGGTCCGCCAGCACCCGATCGACCTCGGCTGCCTGCAGGAAGCCCATGAAGCGCAGCGCCGTCTGCGCCGCGTCGCGGTGCCATGAGCCGGTGCCGGACCGCTGCCATGCCTGGGCGTCGGCGAGCGAGGTGAACGGCCAGATCGTGTACGCCGCCCGCCCTGCCGGCTGCGGCGGGCTCGTGTTGTCGGTCGCGGGGGCGGGCGACGGCGAGCCGAGAGCCGGTGGAGTGCTGGCCGGCGGGTTGGAAGATGGTGGCTGGGTGGCCGGCTGCCGGTCCTGCTTGAGCGTCCGGCTGGTCGAGTCGGTGAGGGACGCGGCGAAGACGGCGACGCCGGCCAGTCCGGCAACGGTCGCCACCGCCAGCCCCGGCCGCAGCCAGCGCAGCCGGTCCCGGCGGGCCACCTTTGCCCGGATCTGGCTCAGGCCGTCGCCGGCAGGCGTCACGGTCTGAGCCTCGGCCAGCAGCACCTGCCTCAGCCGGTCCTCGAACTGGTCGTTGCTGCTCATGACTGTCGCTCCAGGGTCGTGCGCAGCGCGGCGAGGCCGCGGGATGCATGGCTCTTGACGGCGCCGGCGCT
>JBPCOX010000021.1:0-6025 GCA_050999825.1 Mycobacteriales bacterium | reverse complement strand
TCCTCCGTGTCAGGGAGGCGCTCTCCCGCTGAGCTAATCGCCCTCGAGGCGGAGGCGGGAATCGAACCCGCGTACAGGGCTTTGCAGGCCCTTGCCTAAGCCACTCGGCCACTCCGCCACCGGAGGCCGAGGCGGCCTCGCTCGTACCGTCCCCAGCTGCCGGCGCATCCGAGCGGACGACGGGATTCGAACCCGCGACCCTCACCTTGGCAAGGTGATGCTCTACCAGCTGAGCTACGTCCGCACCTGCCGGGAAGCCGCCCCGGACGAGCCCGAACTCTACCCGACAGGGCTGACCCGCGGCCATGCCGAACGCCGCCGGACTCAACGCTCAGGTGCTTCACCCCCACGCGCCCGCTCCGCCAAGAAGCGCTCGAGCTCGGCACCGAGCTCGTCCGCGGTCGGCAGCTTGGTCGCGCCGTCGGCCAGCAGGTTGTCCCGCCCCCGGTCGGCGACGAAGGCGTCGTACTGGCTCTCCAGCGCCGCAACGACCGAGGCGACCTCGCTGGACTGTTCCACCTGCGCGTCGATCTCGCTGCGCACCCGCTCCGCGGCCGCCCGCAGGTCCTCGGTGGGCAGTTGCAGCCCGGAGACCCGCGCGGTCGCCTCCAGCAGCGCCTCGGCGGCCGCCGGGTACTCCATCTGCGCCACATAGTGCGGAACGTGTACGGCAAAGCCCACGGCGTCGTGACCGGCCTGGCCCAGCCGGTACTCCAGCAGGTGACCGGCGCTCGCCGGCACCTGGACGGCGTTGATCCACGGCTCGTAGTCAGTGACCAGCTCGCTCCTCGTGGCGTGCGCGGTGATGCCGCTCGGCCTGGTGTGCGGGACCGCCATCGGGATGGCGTTGACGCCCACGGTCAGGCGGACGCCCAGCCGGCGCACCAACGAGCGAACCGCGACGGTGAAGCGCTCCCACTGCACGTCTGGCTCGGGGCCGTCGAGCAGCAGGAACGGTGTTCCCGCGCGGTCGTGCAGCACGTGAAGGGCGAGAACCGGGTCCGCGTAGCTCTCCCAGTGGTCCTGGAGGAACAGCATCGGCGGCCGCCGGGCCCGGTAGTCGAAGAGCTGGTCCACGTCGAAGGTCACGAGCGGCTCGTGGCCCAGGGTGCCCATCAGGGTGTTGCGGGCCAGCTCCCGCCCCGCTCCGGCGTCGATGAACCCGGTCATCGCGTGCACCAACACCGGCTGGTCCAGGTCGGGCAGCGGACCACCCAGCTCGTAGAGCCCTTCCGGGTCGAGCACAAGACCTCCCAAGTCTGAACCGACGTACACGACGCTGCGATCGACAACCGCGCCCGCTGCCGGATCCATCCGACGGTAGCCGCACCGGCGAAGGCGACGGCCCAGTAGGTTGCTGCCCTGTGCGTACGGTGGTGATCAGCGGCGAGGCCCTCACCGTCGCAGACGTCGTGGCTGTGGCGCGCGGCCAGGCGCGTGCCAGCTTGGCGCCCGACGTCGCGGCGCGGATGGCGCCCAGCTGCCAGGTCGTCGCCGCCGCGGTCGAGCGGTCCGAGGTCGTCTACGGCGTCACGACCGGTTTCGGCGCCCTCGCCGACGTCTCGGTGGCCCGCGGCGACCTCGAGCAGATGCAACGCGCGCTGGTGCTCTCCCACGCCGCCGGGGTCGGTGAGCCGCTTGCCGACGACGTGGTACGTGCGCTGTTGCTGCTGCGGGCGCGCACGCTGACCGCCGGGTTCTCCGGCGTACGGGTGGCACTTCCGGCGCGGCTGCTCGAGCTTCTCGACCAGGGCCTGCTTCCGGTCGTTCCGTGCAAGGGCTCGGTGGGTGCCTCCGGCGACCTGGCGCAGCTGGCCCACCTCGCCCTCCCGCTGATCGGCGCGGGCCGGCTGCGGGCCGAGGGCAGCTCGGAGCTGGCCGGGCGGCAGGCAGGAGAGCTGCTCGAGGAGTACGGCCTCGAGCCCCTGGTGCTCGCGCCCAAGGATGGGCTGGCGCTGCTCAACGGAACGGAACCGATGCAGGCGCTGCTCGCCTTCTCGGTTGCCGACGCCGAGCTGCTGGTAAAGACGGCCGACATCGCCTGTGCCCTCTCGGTCGAGGCACTGCTGGGCACCGACCGGCCGTACGACGAGCGGGTGCAGGCGCTGCGGCCGCATCCGGGCCAGCTCGCCAGCGCCGGCAACCTCCGGACACTGCTGCGCGGCTCCCCGCTGTTGGCCAGCCATCGACATAGCACCCACGCCGTCCAGGACGCCTACTCGCTGCGCTGCGCGCCGCAGGTCCACGGCGCCGTCCGCGACGTGCTGGCGCACTGTCGGCGGGTGCTGGAGGTCGAGCTCGGCTCCGTCGTGGACAACCCCGTGATCGTCAGCGCCCCCGACGGCACCGGCTACGACGTCATGAGCACCGGCAACTTCCACGGCGAGCCGCTGGCCTTCGCCGCCGACATGCTCGCGATGGCCCTCGCCGAGCTCGCCTCGATCAGCGAGCGACGGGTGGACCGGATGCTCGACCCCGCGTTCTCCCGCGGTCTGCCGCCGTTCCTGGCGCCGTACGCCGGCACGAACTCCGGCTACATGCTCGCCCAGTACACCGCCGCCGCGGTGGTGAGCGAGAACAAGGTCCTCGCCCACCCGGCCAGCGTCGACACGATCCCCACCAGCGGAAACCAGGAGGACCACGTCTCGATGGGGTGGGGCGCTGTCCGCAAGCTGCGCGAGGTGGTCGCCAACGTCCGGACGACGCTGGCGGTCGAGCTGGTGTGCGCCGCACAGGGCGTCGACCTGCGTTCCCAGGTGGCCGGGCCGGGTCCCGCCACCCAGGCGGTGCACGCTCGGCTGCGGCAGGTCGTCGCGAGGATGGACGTCGACCGCGAAGTCGCCCCGCAGCTGGCGGTGGCCGACGCGGTGCTGCCCGAGCTGGTCGCCGCCGCCGAGGGAGTTACCGGACCGCTGGCATGACACGCTGAAATCGACGAGGCGCAGGCCCTCGAGAGGAGGACGCCACCATGCAGGGAGCCCGCGTCGTTCGCGCGCCCCGTGGACCACAGTGCAGCGCCCGGTCGTGGGGCGCCGAGGGTGCGCTGCGGATGCTGCACAACAACCTCGACCCGGAGGTCGCCGAGCGACCGGACGACCTGGTGGTCTACGGCGGGTCCGGCAAGGCGGCCCGCGACTGGCGCTGCTTCGACGCGATCACAGAGACGTTGCGGACCATGGCACCGGACGACACGCTGCTGGTCCAGTCCGGTAAGCCGGTCGGCGTCGTACGCACCACCGAGGCCGCCCCGCGGGTGCTGATCGCCAACGCGATGGTCGTGCCCAAGTGGGCGACGCCGGAGTACTTCCGCGAGCTCGAGGGCCTCGGCCTGACGATGTACGGCCAGATGACCGCCGGCTCGTGGATCTATATCGGCACCCAGGGCATCCTGCAGGGCACCTTCGCCACCTTCGCCGAGGTGGCCACCCAGCACTTCGGCGGCTCGCTGGCGGGGCGGATCGTGCTCACCGCCGGGCTCGGCGGCATGGGCGGCGCCCAGCCGCTCGCGATCGCGGGCAACGGCGGCGTCGCGCTCTGCGTCGAGGTGGACCCGGCCCGGGCGCAACGGCGGCGCGACTCCGGCTACCTGGACGAGATCGCCGACTCCCTCGACGACGGCGTCGCCCGGGCCGAGGCCGCGCGCAAGGAGCGGCGGGCGGTGTCCATCGCGGTGGTCGGCAACGCCGCCGAGGTCCTACCGGAACTCCTACGGCGGGGCTTCGGGCCCGACGTGGTGACCGACCAGACCAGTGCCCACGACGCGCTGCACGGCTACGTGCCGGGCGGCATCACGCTGGCCGAGGCCGACGAGCTGCGCCGCTCGAAGCCCGGTGAGTACGTCGAGCGCGCGACCGCGGCGATGGCGACCCACTGCCAGGCGATGCTCGACTTCGCCCGGTCCGGCGCGGTGGTCTTCGACTACGGCAACGGGCTGCGCGGTCAGGCCCGCGACGCCGGGGTCGCCGAGGCCTTCGACTACCCCGGCTTCGTGGTCGCCTACGTCCGGCCGCTGTTCGCGCGGGGGGCCGGACCGTTCCGGTGGGCCTGCCTGTCGGGGGACGCCGAAGACCTCGCGGCCACCGACGAGGCGGTGCTCCAGGCGTTCCCGGACGACGAGCCGCTGCACCGATGGATCCGTTTCGCCCAGAACCGGGTGGCCGGCCAGGGGCTGCCGTCGCGGATCTGCTGGCTCGGGTACGGCGAGCGCCACGTCGCCGGCACCGCCTTCGACGACCTGGTGGCCAAGGGCGTGCTGCGCGCTCCGGTGGTGATCGGCCGGGACCACCTCGACGCCGGCTCGGTGGCTTCGCCGGAGCGCGAGACCGAGGCGATGCGCGACGGGTCCGACGCGATCGCCGACTGGCCGGTCCTCAACGCCTTGCTCAACACCGCCTCGGGGGCGTCCTGGGTCTCGGTGCACCACGGTGGCGGAGTCGGTATCGGCAAGTCGATCCATGCCGGTGTCGTCGTCGTCGCGGAGGGCAGCAGGGACAGCCGTGAGCGGGTCGAGCGGGTGCTGACCAACGACCCCGCGAGCGGGGTGATCCGGCACGCCGACGCCGGCTACGAGATCGCCCTCGACACGGCCCGGGACATCGGGGTGCGGATGCCGCTCGAGCCAGGCACCAGAGCGCCTTCCTGGCAGGCGTGAGCGCACCCGGCGGCGACCTGCTGGTACGCCGGATCGGGCGGCTGCTGACGATGGCGGGCCCGCCGGTGGAGTCCGCGGCCGTCGTCGTACGCAACGGGCGGGTGGCCTGGACCGGCCGGGAGCGCGACCTGCCGGCCGACGTCGGCGAGCTGCCGTCGCTCGACGCAGCAGGCGCCGCGGTGGTTCCGGGCTTCGTGGATCCGCACACCCACCTCGTGTGGGCGGGAAGCCGGCGCGAGGAGTTCCAGGCCCGGCTGGCCGGCGAGCGCTACGACGGTGGCGGCATCGGGGTAACGGTCGCCGCTACCCGGGCGGCGTCCGACCAGGAGCTGGTTCGCCGCACCGTCGGGCGCGCCCGCGCCGCGCTGGCCAACGGTACGACGACCATGGAGATCAAGACCGGCTACGGGCTGGCTGCAGAGGAGGAGCTGCGGCTGCTCGACGTCATTGCCGCGGTCGGCGAGCAGGTACCGGTCCGGATCGAGCCGACCTACCTCGGAGCGCACGCCGTACCGGCCGACGTGGAGCGGGCCGACTACGTGGCCGAGGTCATCGAGACGCTGCCGGCGGCTCGCCGTCGGGGTGCCCGCTGGTGTGACGTCTTCTGCGACCGCTGCGCCTTCACCGTCGAGTAGGCGCGGCGCATCCTGGGCGCCGCCCGGGCCGCCGGGCTCGGGCTCCGGCTGCACGCCGACCAGCTGGCGCAGATCGGCGCGACGCCACTGGCGGCCGCGACCGGCTGTGCCAGCGCCGACCACCTGGACCGCGTCGGCCCAGCCGGCGCGCGGGCGCTGGCGGCGGCCGGCACGGTCGGCGTGCTCGTCCCCACCGCGACGCTGTCCACCCGGTCGGGCGACTGGGGGCAGGCCGCGATCCTGGCTGAGGCCGGTGTGACGATCGCCCTGGCCACCGACTGCAACCCGGGCACATCGTGGTGCGAGTCGATGCCCTACGTCCTGTCGCTGGCCTGCCTTGGCCTCGGAATGCGGGTCGAGGCGGCGGTGCGAGCGGCCACCCGGGGCGCAGCGGCGGCGTTACGCCGGGAGGATGTCGGCCATCTCGGCGTGGGTGCCTACGGCGATCTCGCCGTTCTCGAGGCTGCCCACGAGGCCGACCTGGTGGCGCACCTGGGGGCGCCGGCCGTGCACCGGACCGTCGCGGGCGGCGTACCGGTCGAAACGCCGGCCGCCTAGCGTTCGGCGTCGCCGGAGAGGAGCGCGGCCAGCTCGCCGTCGAGGTCGATGTGCTCGCTCTCGCAACCGGTGGGGACGGCTGCATAGGTGTTGGTGAGGAACTCGACCAGCCGGTCGAGCGGCACCTCGAACAGCGCCCGACCCGACGGGGAGGACAGCGACAGGCACACCACCGGGCGAC
>JBPCOX010000302.1:0-4887 GCA_050999825.1 Mycobacteriales bacterium | reverse complement strand
AACTCCTCCGACCTCGACCCTTACACCGAGCCGGCCGCGGCGGCGGCCATCTCCAAGGCCGCCACGGCGGTCGGGGTCCCGCTGCTGGTGGGCGCCGTGATCGCAGGGCCGGACGCCGACCACGTGCGCAACACCGGCATCGTGTGGGACCCGATGACCGGACCGGGGGATCGCTACGTCAAGCGGCACCCGGTCCCCTTCGGCGAGTACGTGCCGTTCCGGGCGCAGCTGGGCCGGCTCATCGGCCGGTTCTCACTGGTGCCCGCCGACTTCGCGGCGGGCAAGCGGCCGGGCGTGTTGACGGTTGGCCCGGTGCGCCTGGGCGACGTGATCTGCTTCGAGGTCGCCTACGACGGCGTGGTCACCGACGCCGTCCGCTCCGGTGGCCGGGTGCTCGTCGTCCAGACCAACAACGCGACCTTCGGACGCAGCGCCGAGACGCACCAGCAGCTGGCCATGAGCCGGCTGCGGGCGATCGAGCACGGGCGCGCCGTCCTGGTGGCGGCCACCAGCGGGGTGAGCGCGGTGATCGCTCCGGACGGCTCGGTCCAGCAGCGGTCGGCGGAGTTCACCGCGACGAACCTGGTGGCCCGCGTCGCTCTGCGCGACCGGCTCACCCTCGCCGACCGCCTGCGCACCGCGCCGGAGTGGGCGCTGACACTAGCCGGCCTCGCCGCCCTCGGCGCGGCCTACGGTCGTCGCCGGCGACCGGGGCCGAGGAGCGCCCGGTGAGCTTCGCGGACCTGGGCCGCGTCCTGGTCGTGGTGCCGACGTACGAGGAACGCGACAACCTCGGGCCGGTGCTGCGGCGGCTGCGTGCAGCGGTACCCGAGAGCGACGTCCTGGTTGTCGACGACGCCAGCCCCGATGGCACCGGCCGGCTCGCGGATGTCCTTGCTGCCAGCGACCACCAGCTGCAGGTGCTGCACCGGCCGGCGAAGGCCGGCCTCGGCGCGGCGTACACGGCCGGCTTCGGCTGGGCAGCGGATCGAGGCTACGACGTGGTCGTGGAGATGGACGCCGACGGCTCCCACGCCCCGGAAGAGCTGCCGCGGCTGCTGGCGGCCCTGCGCAGCGCCGACGTGGCACTGGGCTCGCGGTGGGTGCCCGGGGGAGCGGTGCGCAACTGGCCCCGCTGGCGGCTTGTGCTCTCCCGGGGCGCCAACGCCTACGCGCGCCTGGTGCTGGGGTTGCCGGTCCAGGACGCGACCGGGGGGTACCGCGCCTACCGGCGGCCGGTGCTCGACGCGCTCGACCTGCCCACGGTGGCCTCCCAGGGCTACTGCTTCCAGGTCGAGCTGGCGTGGCGCGCCTGGCGGCGGGGGTACTCGGTGGTGGAGGTTCCGATCACCTTCGTGGAGCGGGCGGCCGGGCGCAGCAAGATGAGCCGGGCCATCGTCGCCGAGGCGCTGTGGCGGGTGACCTGGTGGGGGCTGCGTGGACGCCGCAGCCGGCCGGAGCGCACCCGCCGGCCCGCGGGTAGGACCTGACGATGGCACCGGTCCTGCTCGTCGTCTTCATCCTCGTACCGCTGGTAGAGATCTACGTGATCTCGCGGGTGGGACACCTGATCGGGCTGCCGCTCACCCTCGGCGTTCTGTTGCTGGTGAGCGTCTTAGGCGCCGTCGTGGTCAAGCGCGAGGGTGTGCGGGCGTGGCGCAACGTGCGGGCGGCCACGGGGCATGGTCGGATGCCGGCTCGGGAGATGGTCGACGGCGCGCTGGTGCTGGTCGGCGGTGTACTGCTGCTCACCCCTGGCTTCCTGACCGACGCGCTGGGCTTCGCCCTCGTGTTGCCGGTGACCCGGCCGATCGCACGCCGGCTGCTGATGTCGTTGGTGCTCGGGCGGTTCACCCCCGCCGGCAGGGCCCTCGGTGCCGCCCGTCTCGGTAACCGCGCGACTCGGTCCTGGCGCCGGACCCGCCGTCCCGCCGGCTCGAAACGCGTCACCGACGTGGGGCCCGACCGGTAGCCGGACGGCCAAGAACCAGGCCACGTTCCCGGGGGGGTTGGAACGTGGCCTGGTAGAGCGGGGGACTGAGCTAGGCGGTCTTCTTAGCCGGGCCGCCGCCGCGAAGCAGCGCCAGCCGCTCGGCCAGAACCTCTTCGAGGTCTTCGGTCGTACGCCGCTCCATGAGCATGTCCCAGTGCGTCCGAGCCGGCTTGCCCTTCTTGGCTTCCGGCAGCTCGCCGTCGCGCAGAAGTGCCGGGGCGCCACAGATGCGGCACTCCCAGGTCGCCGGTACCTCGGCCTCGACAGCCATCGGCACACCGAAGCTGTGACCCTGTGGACAGTCGAAGCGGACCTGCTGGCGCGGTGCCAGGTCGGTGTTGCGGTCGCTCTCGTAGCTCACGCCGCCGAGGCGGCTGCCCCGTAGCACACGCTCGCCCATGATGTAAGCCCTCCGGGGCGGTAGAAGTAACTGCACGGACAAACGAGCGAGGCCGGTGAAGGATTCCCCGTCGGCTGCCGTATCGGCCGCAAACCGTCTCGGCTGAAGCAACCGTTGTCGCCCTGTTATCTGACGCCCGTGCGGGCCGGGACGTTGTCCCCGATCGGACCGCGTCCCGGCCGACCGCCGATCCTGCGCCATGAACGGGCCGAACGCACCGGGGACACGCCGCCGGGTGCCGCTCCGGTGGTCGGGGGGGGTCGCCTATAGCGTAATGGGTGGCGCGCGCGGTCGCGCGACGGCAGCGTCGGTGGGATGAGGCTTCTGGTGATCGGTGGCGGCCACTTTCTCGGGCCCGCGGTCGTCCGGGCCGGCCTGGGGGCCGGCCATGTGGTGACGACTCTGACCCGAAGCGGCCTCGGCGTACCCGCTGGTGCCCAGTCGCTGCTCGGCGACCGGGAGACCGCTGAGGGGCTGTCCGTCCTGCGCGGCGGCGAGTGGGACGCGGTCGTGGACACCTGCGGGTACGTGCCGCGGATGGTCGGCACGGGAGCGCGGGCGCTCGCGGACGTTGCCGGTCACTACGTCTTCGTGTCCAGCATCTCCGCCTATGACGGCTGGCCCGAGCGGCTGGTGACCGCCGACACGCCGCTGCTCGCTTGCCCGGCCGATGCCGGCCCAGACGACGGGGGGTACGGCGAGCTCAAGGCGGGCTGCGAGCGGGCGGTGCTCGAGTATCTCCCGGGCCGCTGCATGGTCGCCCGAGTCGGTCACCTGGTCGGAATCGGGGACAACGTGGGACGGCTGCCGTACTGGATTCGGCGAGTGGCCCGCGGCGGCGAGGTGCTCGCGCCCGGGCCACCACAGCGGCCGCTGTCGATGGTCGACGTTCGGGATGTCGGGACCTGGCTGGTCGAGTGCGGACAGTCGCGGCTGGCCGGTGCCATGGCGGCATCAGGCCCGCCGGGTCAGACCTCGTTCGGCTGCGTTGTTCGGCGCCGCCGTGGAAGCAACCGGATCGGACCCGACGTTCGTCTGGGCCGACGACGCCTTCCTGCTCGCTCAGGAGGTCGAACCGTGGCAGGAACTGCCGTACTGGTTGCCCGCGGAGCAGTTCCCCGGCGCGGAGGCCGTCGACACCTCGGCCGCCCTGGCCGCCGGGCTGGACTGTCGGCCGGTGTCTGAGACGGTGCGCGACACCTGGGGCTGGCTGCGCGAGGTGGGCGCCCCGCCGCAGCGTTCCGACCGCCCCGCGCCCGGGCTCGACCCGGCTCGCGAGAGCGCCCTCCTCGCGACTTGGCGGGCCCGACACTGACCGCGGGCGCTGCCAGCCCGCTTCTCCCCAATGAGGCAGGAACGGGAATGGATGGGCCGGGACTAACCCTGCGTATCGAGGTCGTGGACGGTGACGCCATGCTCGAGCAGTGGCGGTACGTACACAACGTGATCGTGCCGCCCGCCGCGATGGACATGGAGGAGGCCCGCGAGCGCAGTGGGCGGAACCGGCTGGAGAACGCGTACGTGGGGCACGTCCTCGTCGGCTGCTCCACCGTGCGGCCGCCGCAGGCCGAGGACGCGGTGGCCACCGTCATCGCGCGTGTGCTGCCTCAGTACCGGAGGCGCGGGTTCGGCACGGCGCTGTACGAGAAGGGGCTCGCCCACGCGCGCATGGTCGGTGCCGAGGCCATCGAGACGGTTGTGCTGGCGGTCAATGACGACGGGCTGCGCTTTGCTGAGAGGCTCGGGTTCGTCGAGGTCGAGCAGTACGTGGTGGACCGGGAGAGTGACGAGTGGGTCAATCTTCGGCTTGCGGCGGGTGGTCGAGCGATCCCGATGGGCGTCGTCGCGGACTGACGGCTGTTGCGGTGCGTGCCGCCGCGGGCGACACACCGTACGACCTGAACTCGCAATCGGCCAGCATCCGGCTGACCTGCGCAACGACCTCACCGACTACCGACGGGAGTTCTTGCATTAGATGCAACTCCCGTTCCTACGACTGCTAACGAGAGTGTTGACGGGGGACGAGTGGCGGATACCTCAGGGCCTGAACAGGTCGAGGACGTGAGCGGAGCAGACCGGGCCGGGAGGACGCGGAATGGGGTGGGACGCCAGCGGCGCCAGGCACCTCCGGCGCGACGTGGCACGATCTCGCAGGTGTCCAGCAGTCCCGCCGCGGCGCAGCACCTGCGCGACCTCGCGCGGCTACGCCGCGTCCGCGACCGGATCGACCGGGAGTACGCGCAGCCACTGGACGTCGAGGCGCTCGCCCGCTGCGCACACATATCGGCCGGGCACTTCAGCCGCGAGTTCCGGCTCGCCTACGGTGAGTCGCCGTACAGCTACGTCATGACGCGGCGCATCGAGCGCGCGATGGCGCTGCTGCGGCGTGGCGACCTCAGCGTCACCGAGGTCTGTTTCGCGGTCGGCTGCTCGTCGCTGGGCACCTTCAGCACTCGCTTCACCGAGCTGGTCGGCGTGCCGCCCAGCGTCTATC
>JBPCOX010000284.1:0-3320 GCA_050999825.1 Mycobacteriales bacterium | reverse complement strand
TCCCTGGCTCCGCACCCTGTCTCGCTTCTCGTTGCTGCTGTTCTGCCCTATCTTGCTGCCCGTCCGTCCCCCCCCCCCGATCGGCGTACCGGGCCGGATCGGCGTGGACTCCCACCGGGCGCCGGTGTCGTAGTCGCCGGTGATCACGCCGTACGACGGACCGCCGTCCTCGTCCACCTCGCGCAGCTCGGGCATGGCCGCCCACCGGTCGCCACCGAACATCCGGTGCACCGCGTCCGAGGAGGTCGGCAGGAACGGCGTCAGCAGCGTCTTCGCGTCGTCCACGAGCTGGAGTGCCACATGGCAGATGGTCTGCATCCGGGCAGGGTCGGACTCCCGCAGCTTCCACGGTGCAGAGTCCGAGAGGTACTTGTTCGCATCGCCCACGACCCGCATCGCCGCCCCGATCGCCGCCTTCTGCTGCGAGCGCTCGAGCAGGGCGCCGACGGCGGCGAAGGCGTCCCGGCCGGTCGCCAGCAGCGCCCGGTCGGCGTCGGTCAGCTCGCCCGCGGCCGGGATGGAACCCAGGTTCCTGGCCACGAACGAGACCGAGCGGTTGACGAGGTTGCCCCAGGTGGCGACCAGCTCGTCGTTGTTGCGGCGAAGGAACTCCGCCCAGGTGAAGTCGGTGTCCGAAGTCTCCGGACCGGCGACGGCGAGGTAGTAGCGCAGGGCGTCGGCGTCATAGCGGGCCAGGAAGTCCTGGACGAGAATGCCGACCCCGCGGGAGGCCGAGAACTTGCGCGCCTCCATCGTGAGGAACTCACTGGACACCACCTCCGACGGGAGGTTCAGGCCCCCGAGCGGTCCCGGCTCGCCGTCCTTCGCGCCGCGACCGGAGTAACCGAGCAGCATGGCTGGCCAGATCTCGGCATGGAAGACGATGTTGTCCTTGCCCATGAAGTAGTGGCCACGGGCGTCCGGGGACTGCCACCACGGGCGCCACGCATCCGGGTCGCCGCTGCGGCGGGCCCACTCGACCGACGCCGAAAGATAGCCGATGACCGCGTCGAACCAGACGTAGAGCTTCTTGTCCGGCCGGTCCCGCCAGCCCTCCAGCGGCACCGGCACGCCCCAGTCGAGGTCGCGGGTAATGGCGCGGGGCTTGAGGTCGTCGAGCAGGTTGAGGGAGAACTTCAAGACGTTCGGTCGCCAGTTGGCGCGGGTGGACAACCACGAGCCCAGCGCGTCGGCGAAGGCGGGCAGGTCGAGGAAGTAGTGCTCCTGCTCGACGAAGCTGGGGGTCTCGCCGTTGATACGGCTGCGCGGGTTGACGAGGTCGGTGGGATCGAGCTGGTTGCCACAGTTGTCGCACTGGTCCCCGCGGGCGCCGTCGTACCCGCAGATCGGACAGGTGCCCTCGATGTAGCGGTCCGGCAGCGTCCGACCCGTGGACGGCGAGATCGCGCCCATCGTCGTACGCGGGAAGACGTAGCCGTTCTTCAGCAGGCCTAGGAAGAGGTCCTGTACGACGGCGTAGTGGTTGCGGGTCGTCGTACGCGTGAACAGGTCGTAGGAAAGGCCCAGCGCGCGCAGGTCCTCGGCGATCACGCGGTTGTAGCGGTCGGCGATCTCCCGCGGGCTGACGCCCGCGCGGTCGGCGGCCACGAGGATCGGCGTGCCGTGCTCGTCGGTGCCACTGACCATCAGCACCCGGTTGCCGGCCATCCGCTGGTAGCGGCTGAAGACGTCCGAGGGCACGCCGAAGCCGGCGACGTGGCCGATGTGGCGCGGTCCGCTGGCGTAGGGCCAGGCCACCGCGGTGAGGATGTGTCTGGCGGCAGGCATGACCATCAGGCTAGTTGCGCGGTCCAGTCACTTTGGCCGCGACCACGGCGTCGAAGACCGACCGCTTGGGTACGCCGGCCGCCGCCGCCACCGCCGCGATCGCCTCCTTCCGGGGCTGCCCGGCTGCCTCGCGCTCGCCGACTGCGGCCGCCAGCTCCTCCGGCTCCGCCGTCCGCTGCGCCGCCGGCGCCCCCGCCACCACCAGCGTGACCTCCCCGCGTACGCCGGCCGCGGCCCAGGCCGCCAGCCGGCCGAGAGTGTCCCGTCGTACCTCTTCGTAGGTCTTGGTCAGCTCCCGGCATACCGCCGCCGGCCGGTCCGCGCCGAAGGCCGCCGACAGGTCGGCCAGGCTGGCGGCCAGCCGGTGCGGCGCCTCGAAGAGGACCAGCGTGCGGCGCTCGGTGGCGAGCTCGGCGAGCCGGGTCCGTCGCTCCCCGGCCCGGCGTGGCAGGAAGCCCTCGAAGACGAACCGGTCGCTCGGCAGCCCGGACACCGCCAGCGCCGCGGTCACGGCGGACGGGCCGGGCACCGTCGTCACGCGCACCGCCGCCGCGGCCGCGGCCGCGACCAGCCGGTAACCGGGGTCGGACACCGTCGGCATCCCGGCGTCGGTCACCAGCAGCACGCGGGCGCCCTCGCGCAGCGCCGCCACCAGCTCGGCGGTCCGCACCACCTCGTTGGCGTCGAAGTAGGACACCACCCGGACCGGCACTTCGACGCCCAGCGCGGCACACAACCGTCGCAGCCGGCGGGTGTCCTCGGCTGCCACCACGTCGGCCGCGCGCAGCTCGTCGGCGAGCCGGGAGGAGGCGTCCCGGACATCTCCGATCGGCGCGCCGGCGACAACGAGCCCGCCGCTTGCCGCGCTGGGCCGTTCGGAGGCCGAGCCGGGCGGGGCGCACATGGTCGGATCGTCGCACCTCGGGCCCACTGCACCGCTCCGCGCCGCCCCCGGAGCGGAATGCGCTGCCCCTCGGCCGGTGCCCATCTGCCGAACCGGTCGGCCGCCCCACACGTACTCTCGACGACCATGGCGACGACGTACGCCGCAAGGCCGGACGTCGGCCCGCCGGCACTGCCACAGCCTGACCCGCCCTCCCGGCTGCGCCCGACGTTGCCCACGGACCGCCTCTGGGGCTGGCTCGGTCCGCTGGCGATCACGCTGGTGGCGGCGTACCTGCGCTTCGCCCGGCTCGCCGTACCTCGCGACCTGGTCTTCGACGAGATCTACTACTCCAAGGACGCTCACGACCTGATCCGGTACGGCGTCGAACGCAACACCGAGGGCGGCCCGGGGTTCGTGGTGCACCCGCCCCTGGGAAAATGGCTGATCGGGGCCGGGGAGGGCCTGTACGGGCACAACTCCTACGGCTGGCGGGTCGCCGCGGCACTGTTCGGCAGCCTGGCCGTGCTGGTGCTGGCCCGGACCGCTCGCCGGCTGACCCGGTCGACGCTGCTCGGCTGCTTCGCCGGCCTGCTGCTGGCCCTGGACGGGCTGGCGTTCGTCCAGAGCCGGGTCGCGATGCTGGACA
>JBPCOX010000283.1:0-5167 GCA_050999825.1 Mycobacteriales bacterium | reverse complement strand
CAGGGCCGGCGCCACCATCACCTCGGCCTTCTGGAACTCCTTGAGGTTGGCGTAACCGGTGGTGGCCATCGACGTACGAAGCCCGCCGAAGAGGTTCATCGTCCCGTCGTTGATCGGCGCCGGACCGGTGAGGATCTCCTTCAGCGTGCCGAGCGTCGACGTGCGCACGCGGGTGCCGCGGGGCAGGTCCGGATGGAACGTGGCCATTCCCCAGTGGTAGCCGCGACCTGGCGCCTCGACCGCCCGCGCCAGCGGCGATCCGATCATCACCGCGTCGGCCCCGCAGGCCACCGCCTTGGCGATGTCACCACCGGTGCGCATGCCGCCGTCGGCGATGATGTGCACGTACCGCCCGCCGGACTCGTCCAGATAACGCATCCTGGCACCCGCGGCATCCGCGATCGCGGTGGCCATGGGTACGCCGACGCCGATCACCCCGCGGGTCGTGCACGCCTGGCCCGGACCGACGCCGACCAGCAGCCCGGCCGCTCCGGTGCGCATCAGGTGCAGGGCGGTCGAGAACGAGGCGCAGCCGCCCACGATCACCGGTACGTCGAGCTCGGCGATGAACTTCTTGAGGTTCAGCGGCTCGATGCGGGTGGACACGTGCTCCGCGGAGACCACGGTGCCCTGGATGACGAAGATGTCGATGCCGGCCTCGAGCACCGTCCGGTGATAGCGCTGGACCTTCTGCGGGGTGAGGCTGGCCGCGGTGGTCACCCCAGCCGCCTTCAGTTCGCAGATCCGGCGCCCGATGAGCTCCTCCCGGACCGGCTCGGCGTAGATCTCCTGCATGCGCTTGGTGGCGGTGGCGTCGTCGAGCTCGGCGATCTCGTCGAGCAGCGGGTCGGGATCGTCGTAACGGGTCCAGAGCCCCTCCAGGTTGAGTACGCCGAGGCCGCCCAGCCGTCCGATCTCCGTCGCCGTCCGCGGCGAGACCACCGCGTCCATGGCGCTCGCCAGCAACGGCAGACCGAACCGGTAGGCGTCGATCTCCCACCCGATGGAGACGTCCTCGGGATCCCGGGTACGCCGACTCGGAACGATCGCGATGTCGTCGAATCCGTACGCCCGCCGACCGCTCTTCCCGATGCCGATCTCGACGTCGGCCACGACGCGTTCCTCTCGACGGTATGACCGGGAGAACTGCCGCGAGCGCGACGCCGTTACGGCGGCCGCGGCTGGCTTCCCCAGGAATCCTCGCAGTCTAGCCGCGAGGAGTTGCGCGCGATTCCGCCACACCGAGCGTGGTTCCCGCAGGCGGCGGACTACGGTGTTCACCGTGAGCGAGGAGCAGCCCGTCGACCCGTTCTCCGACGACCCCGAGGACCCGGCCGCCGAGCTCGGTGACGATGACGAGACCGATGAGCCGCTGTCGCCGACGGAGCGCGAGGAGGTCCTCGCCGACCTGGAGGACCTCGAGGTGTTCCGGACGCTGCTCGAGCCCCGCGGCGTACGCGGCCTGGTCGTGGACTGCGAGGACTGTCGCGAGCCGCACTACTTCAGCTGGGAGCTGCTGCACGGAAACCTCCGGCATCTGCTCGACATGGGGCAGACACGGGTGCACGAGCCGGCCTTCAGTCCGGACCCCACGCAGTACGTGAGCTGGGACTACGCCCGCGGTTTCGCCGACGGCGTCCTCGACGAGGCCGAGGACCAGGAGCTGGAGAGCCCGACCGGCTGAGCCGCCCTCAGCGGACCAGGCGGAGGCGGAACCCCAGCGCGACGGCATTGGCCCGGTCGTTCACCCCGAGCTTGCGGAACAGCAGTTGGGCGTGGGTCTTCACGGTGTCCTCCGAGACGAAGAGCTCACGCCCGATGGCGCCGTTGCTCTTGCCCTGGCTCATCCCGCGCAGCACCTGCAGCTCGCGCGAGGTGAGCGCCGGGGCGTCGGCCGCCGCCCGTGGCGCCGACCGCAGCACCGAGCGGCGCAGCTCGGGGCCGGCCAGCGCATGGGCGACGGCGGCGCACAGGTCTTCGTGCGAGGCGTCCTTGACCAGGTAGCCGCGGGCGCCGCCGGACACCGCCATGCCGATGCTGTTGCGGTCCCCCGCCACCGTCAGCATCAGCACGTTGGCGTCCGGATATCGCAGCACCAGCCGCCGGGTCGCCTCCATGCCGCCGATGCCCGGCATGTGCATCGCCATCAGGACCAGGTCGGGACGCTCGCCGGGGTAGCGGGCCAGGACCTCTTCGCCGCTACCGGCCGTCTCCACCCGGTCGACGCCCGGTACGCCGGCGAGGACGCTCCGGAACTCCTCGCGGACGGCGCGCGAGTCGTCACTGATCATGACGCTGGTCCTGGAGTGGCGGCTGCCAGCGGACTTGGTCACGCTGCGATGCATCGGCAGGACGGCCCGGCAAGGTGAGCGCGCAACGAGAAAATCAGGCCGGTCGGCGGCCACCCGGAAGCGGGTCGCTCGCCATCGCGACGGCCGAGGCGAGGTCGGGGGCCAGTGCCACCATGGGAGGTAGCCGGTCCACCGGCCAACCGGAGCCACCGACGATCACCCGCACCGGTGGCCGGATCGCGGGGACCGCCGCGAGCTGGGCTTCGCTCGCGGTGGCCGGCAGCTGGGACCACAAGAAGAGCGTGGCCGGGCCGATTCGGCGCACGGCGGAGGCCATCGCCCGCACGGGTACGGCGGCGCCCAGCACGTGCGTGCCTATCCGGCGCTCCGCCAGGGCCCCTGCGAGCACGTCCAGCGGCAGGCTGTGCAGCTCACCGGCGGCACAGGCGAGGACCACCGGGCGGGTGTTGGCCGGAGCGGTCAGCGCGGCGGCGAGCTGCCGAAAGATCGCGCTGGCGCACTGGGACAGCAGGTGCTCGACGTCCACCCCGTCACCGGTGGCCGCCCACCGCTCACCGACACCGACCAGGACCGGGCGCAGCAGCAGGTCCCACGTCGAGGTGACCCCGGTTGCCCCGACCGCCTGGCGGAGCTGTGCCGTCACGGTGGCGGCATCCAGCGCCATCGCGGCGCGGGCCAGACCGCGTACATCGGGCTCTGCATTGGGCAACCGGAGCACCCGGCCGCCGGATCCGGCTCCGTGCCGGCCGGCTGCCGGCCCGCCGGAAATCGCCCAGAGGGCAGCGCCACCTTTTAGCGCGAGCCGCGCCGCTTCGGCCGGCGCCACTCCCTCCACGGTGAGCCGCCGCATGGTCTGCAGCCTCGCCACGTCGGCCGGGGCGTAGCGGCGGTGCGCACCGGCGGCATGGGCACCTGGTCCGAGGCCGTATCGCCGGTCCCACGTGCGCAGGGTTGCTGGGGCGACGCCGAGCCTTCGCGCGACGGCAGCCACCGTGAGGTGTGGCTCGTCCACCTCCGCCTCCGGCCCCTCGCTCGAACCAGGTACGTCCCCTCGATCCTGATGATGCGGCCGAGATCGTCGATCCACAACCGGAGCGGCCGCGGCGAAGGTTGAGCTTGTTGAAGGAGATGAGTGGTTGAACAAGCTATGAAGCGATACAGTTTGGCGCTACCGGCGTCGCCGTAGAGAGGAACCTGTCATGGCAGACACCCGCTTCCTGCCCGGCCCGACGGCCGATCTGTGGGAGTGGCAGCTGCACGGCGCCTGTCGGGGCACCGATGCCAGCGTGTTCTTCCATCCGGAAGGCGAGCGCGGCCCTGCCCGGGTGGCTCGGGAGGTGGCTGCGAAGGCTCTCTGCGCACGCTGCCCGGTGATCCGGCAGTGCGCGGCTCACGCGCTGGCGTGCCGGGAGCCGTACGGCGTGTGGGGTGGGCTGTCCGAGGCCGAACGTGAGGAGATCCTGGCCCGCTCCCCGCGTCGCCGGATGGAGAGCATGCCCGCTTGATGCGTCCGGCCGGACCCTGGCCCCTGTCCGGTTGGCGGTACGGCGAGGGCCCGGCAGCTCCATGCAGGAGGTGCCGGGCCCTTCGTCGTACGCCGGAGCTAGAAGCCCGGACCGTGCGAGTGGCCGTGGCCAGAACCCGGGCCAGCCGGGGTCGTGTCGTCCTTGGGCTTGTCGACGACCAGCGTCTCCGTGGTGAGCAGCAGGCCCGCGATCGACGCGGCGTTCTGGACGGCCGACCGGGTCACCTTGACCGGGTCGAGCACCCCGGCGGCGAGCAGGTCACCGTAGCTCCCGCGCAGAGCGTCGAACCCGGAGCCCGCCGGCAGCTCACGCACCTTGGCGACCACCACCATGCCCTCGTGGCCGGCGTTTGCGGCGATCCACCGCAGCGGAGCGTCCAGTGCCCGCCGCACGATCGCGACACCGGTCGCCTCGTCGCCGACAGCGCCGGCACCGTCGGCCAGGACCGCCGCGGCATGCACCAGCGCACTGCCACCGCCGGGGATGATGCCTTCCTCGACGGCCGCCCGGGTCGCCGAGATGGCGTCCTCGAGCCGGTGCTTGCGCTCCTTGAGCTCGACCTCGGTGGCCGCACCCACGCGGATCACGCCGACGCCGCCGGCCAGCTTGGCGAGCCGCTCCTGCAGCTTCTCCCGGTCCCAGTCGGAGTCGCTCGCCTCGATCTCGGCCCGAATCTGCCGGACCCGTTCGGCGATCTCGTCCGCGTCGCCTCCCCCGTCGACGATCGTCGTGTCGTCCTTGGTGACCGTGACCCGTCGAGCCCGGCCGAGAACCTCCATCCCGACGGCGTCCAGCTTGAGGCCCAGCTCGGGGCCGACCACCTGTGCTCCGGTCAGGATCGCCATGTCCTGCAGCATCGCCTTGCGACGGTCTCCGAACCCGGGCGCCTTGACGGCGGCCGCCGTGAAGGTGCCCCGGATCTTGTTGACGACCAAGGTCGACAACGCCTCGCCGTCGACGTCCTCGGCGACCACGAGCAACGGCTTGCCGGCCTTGAGCACCAGCTCCACGAGCGGCAGCAGGTCCGTGACGCTGGAGATCTTGCCGGCGTGGATGAGGACCAGGGCGTCGTCCAGCACCGCCTCCATGCGCTCCGGGTCGGTGACGAAGTACGGCGAGATGTAGCCCTTCTCGAAGCGCAGCCCCTCGGTGAACTCGAGCTCGAGCCCCATGGTGGTGGACTCCTCGACGGTGATGACACCGTCCTTGCCGACCTTGCTCATGGCCTCGGCGATCAGCTCGCCGATGGCCCGGTCCTGAGCCGAGATGGACGCGACGTGCGCCATCTCCTCCTGGGTCTCGATCTCCTGGGCGCGGGCTAGCAGCTCG
>JBPCOX010000237.1:0-11965 GCA_050999825.1 Mycobacteriales bacterium | reverse complement strand
GGCCGAGGTTCCGGCTCCGACCGGCCGCGGCGGCCAGCCCCCGAGCCCGGCCGCTCGTCAAGGCCGGGGCCGCGCCGGTCGGGGCGCCCGGAGGCCGACGCGCCGGAGACGGTGGCCGGTCGCAACGCAGTGGTGGAGGCGCTGCGCGCCAAGGTCCCCGCCACCGCGCTGTACGTGGGGAGCGGAGTCGAGACCGACGAACGGGTGTCCGAGGCGCTGACCCTCGCCGGCCGGCGCGGCGTACCGGTGCTCGAGGCGGGCCGCGGCGAGCTGGACCGGATGACCGCCGGGGCGGTGCATCAGGGCCTCGCGCTGCAGGTGCCGCCGTACTCCTACCTTCATCCGGACGACCTGCTCGCCCGCGCTAGCGATGCCGGCGTACCGCTGCTCGTTGCCCTCGATGGCGTGACCGATCCCCGCAACCTCGGCGCGGTGATCCGTTCCGGTGCCGCGTTCGGCGCACACGGGGTGCTGGTGCCGGAGCGCCGGTCAGCCGGCCTCACGGCGACGGCCTGGAAGGCCAGCGCCGGGGCCGCCGCCCGGTTGCCGGTGGCGCGGGCCACCAACCTCGTGCGCACGCTCAAGGCGTACGCCGCCGCCGGGCTCACCGTCGTGGGTCTGGAGGCCGACGGTGACGTGGCGCTGCCCGAGCTCGAGGTCGCGACCGACCCCGTCGTGCTGGTGGTTGGATCCGAGGGCCGGGGCCTGTCCCGACTTGTGGGCGAGACGTGCGACCTCACGGCGAGCATTCCGATGGTCGCCGGGACGGAGTCCCTCAATGCCGGCGTCGCCGCCGCGGTGGCGCTCTACCATTGCGCCACGCGGCGTGGCTCCTCTCGCGCGGGTTGACGGCAGGCGAACCGCGGCACCTCGCCGGACGAACGCAACGCACCGAGGGGGTGCACGTGCAGCAGCGACCGGGGGCCGTCGACGAGTCCCTGCTGGACCGCCCGACCGTGTGGCCGCCCGATGGCGAGCTGGTACGCCGGCTGCGCGCCGGCGACGAGGCTGCGCTCGTCGAGCTGCTCGACCGTTACCGCGGCTTCGCCCGGGGGCGGGCCCGCTCCTACTTCCTGGTTGGGGCCGATCGCGAGGACCTGATGCAGGAGGCCATGATCGGCCTCTACAAGGCGGTGCGCGACTTCAACGAAGAGATCGGTGCACCGTTCCGCGCGTTCGCGGAGGTGTGCATCACCCGCCAGATTCTCACCGCGATCAAGGCGGCCACCCGGCAGAAGCACGGGCCGCTGAACTCCTACGTCTCCATCTCCTCAGCTGCCCCCGACGGGGAAGGCACCGTCGCCGACGCGTTGCCGACCGGCGCGAGCTCGGACCCGGCCGAGCTGGTGATCTCGGCCGAGCGCATCCAGGCGCTGCAGCGGCACTTCGACGAGGCGCTGTCCGACCTCGAGATCGAGGTGCTGCGCCTCTACGTCGACGGCAAGACCTACCAGGAGATCGCCGTGATGCTGGACCGGCAGGTGAAGTCGGTCGACAACGCCCTGCAGCGGATCAAGCGCAAGCTGGACGGTCACCTCAGGACCCAGGAAGACGCCTCGGCCGGCTGAGCCCGCCGTACCATCGCACCCCGTACGCCGGCGTGGCGCAATCTGGCAGCGCAGCCGACTTGTAATCGGCAGGTTCCCGGTTCGAATCCGGGCGTCGGCTCCACCTCAGTCGGCTCCACCTCTTGTATGGCTCCACCTCTGATATGCGATCTGTCGGCTTCATGTCGGTTCTCGCAGTGAGCGGCAAGGAAACCGGACGGGCACGGCCCGAAAACGCTGGTCCAGCGGTGCGGGTTGACAACGACCCTGTCAACAGAGGGGCCAGACTCAGGCGATGGACGACGCCGTGCGGGATTACATCGACGCCATCGCTCCTGAGCGCCGGCCGCTGTTCGACCGCATCCACCGGCTGATCCTCGAGGTGCACCCCGACGCCGCGGTGATGCTCTCCTACCAGATGCCCACCTACGAGGTCGGCCGATGCCGCCTCTACGTCGGTGTGCGGAAGCACGGGCTGTCGTTCTACGGCTGGGAGCACGGCGGCGACGCCGGCTTCACCGGCCGCCACCCAGACCTCGTCACGAGCAAGGGGACCATCCGGGTGCGGCCCGAGGACGCCGAGCGCATTCCCGACGACGAGTTCCGCGAGTTGGTACGTGCCGCTCTCGACGGCTGACCAGGCCGAGACCGGCACCATCTCGCCGTCGGCACGTCGGGATCCGCGCTTGGCCTGCCCAAACGACCGCTAGGAGCCGGTTTGCCCATCCCGAAAGCTCGCAGGTCCGATTCCCGATCACCTAGCCCTCGATCCGGCATCGTCACCAGGCTTCGGGTCGCCGGCTGTGTCTTCGCCGAGGACGAGGCGCGATTGCTCATCTCCGCGGCGCGGACGCCGGCCGACCTCGCCGCCATGGTCGACCAGCGAGTCGCTGGCCTTCCCCTCGAACACGTCCTCGGCTGGGCGGAGTTCTGCGGCTTGCGGATAGCCGTGGACCCCGGAGTCTTCGTACCCCGCCGCCGTACCGAGTTCCTCGTGCGCCAGGCCACCCTCCTCGCCCGGCCGCGAGCTGTCGTCGTCGACCTGTGCTGCGGCTCGGGCGCAGTGGGCGCCGCGCTGGTCGCGGCCCTGGACCGGGTCGAGTTGTACGCCGTCGACATCGACCCCGCAGCGGTGCGGTGCGCCCGCCGCAACCTCGCCGCCGCAGGTGCTCAGGTGTACGAAGGGGACCTCTACGAGCCGCTGCCCGCCACCCTGCGCGGTCGCGTCGAGGTCCTGGTGGCCAACACGCCCTACGTACCCACCGAGGCGATCGAGCTGCTGCCTCCGGAGGCCCGCATGCACGAGGCGCGGCTGGCGCTGGACGGCGGCTCGGACGGGCTTGACGTCCAGCGGCGGGTAGCCGCCGCGGCACCACTTTGGCTGGCCCCGGGCGGACACCTGTTGGTCGAGACGAGCGAGCGCCAGGCGCCGCAGACTGCCGACGCCTTCGCCCGCAGCGGGCTGATCCCGCGGGTGGCCACTTCGGACGAGCGCAACGCCACCGTCGTCGTCGGAGGCAGGCCCGCCCTTCAGGGCGGACCGGGCGGCTAGCTCGCCCGCACGGGAGGACGACCCTTCACCCGCTGCTGGCGCGCCAGCCCCGACAGCCCCGGGCGGTCGGTCGGCTCTCGGCCTACCGCCCAAAGACCGGGACCACGTCCGGTACGACGTGCTGGGTGCGCCAGCGGCTGGGGCGTCAGGTCCTCGTACGGCACCAGGGACAGCAGGTGGTGCATGACGTTGAGGCGTGCGCGCATCTTCACGTCCGCCTCCACGACGTACCGCGGGGCCTCCGGGATGTCGGTCGCCGCGAACATCGTGTCCTTCGCCTTCGAGTACTCCACCCATTTTGCCCGCGACTCGAGGTCCATCGGGGAGAGCTTCCAACGCTTGGTCGGATCAGCGAGCCGCTTCTGAAATCGCCGCTCCTGCTCGGCGTCGGCGACGGAGAACCAAGGCCGCGCGGGTGGCCCGGAGCCGCAACCCCCGTCCCGATCGCGGGACGGGCTCGTCGCCGGATCGCAGCGATGCATGCAGGCGGCGGAGATCGGCACCGAGTCGCTCGATCGACGGACCTGCGGCGATCGCCCGGCGCCGCTGTTCCTGGACATGGCGGAACAACCGGGCGCCGGCCACCCCGGCGGCACCGAGAACCGTCGGCAGCAGCATCAGGCCGCCGAGAGCGAGAGCGTTCTGCACTGCTTCAGTGTCAGCCTGGAGAGACGGCAACTCAACGGGCCCAGGGCCTCAACCGAAGGCGGGAGCTGAGCAGATGGCCGTTCGCCGGCGTTGGTCTGCGTCATGGCTCGCGTACGGGTCCGACACGTGGACTGGTCGGAGGCGGGGAAGACGACGACCTGCGGCGCCCGGCGGGGAGCGGGAGCCCGTGCCGGTGATGCCGTGGAGTGCCCGCAGGTCCCGCTGGCGCGCCCGCCCTGGCACGCTGTTCGTGCTGGTAGGGGGTCTGTGGCTGTTCGGAACGGGGGAGGCCGTGCTCGTCGACGCCGGGTTGGGCAACTCCCCGTGGACCGTGCTGGCGCAAGGCATCTCGCGACACAGTCGGCTCAGCATCGGGGGCGCCACCCTGCTGGTCAGCCTCGCCGTCCTGCTGGCCTGGGTTCCGCTGCGGGAGCGGCCCGGCCTCGGCACGCTGGCCAACGCCGTCATCGTCGCCCTGGCGATCGACGTCATGCTGCCCGTGCTCCCCGCTCCCACCGGCATCGCTCCGAGGCTCGTAGCGGTGTTCGTCGCGGTGGCCTGCATCGGCCTCGCGAGCGGGTTGTACCTGACCGCGAACCTCGGCGCCGGCCCCCGGGACGGCTGGATGACCGGCCTGTGCCGGCGCACCGGATGGCCCGTCGGCTGGGTGCGCTTCGGAATCGAGGCCACCGTCCTGGTCGTCGGCGCCGCACTGGGCGGGACGGTCGGCGTGGGCACCCTGCTCTTCGCCGTGCTGGTCGGTCATGCCGTCGGCGCTGTCCTGGGTGGGCTGCGACGGGTCTGAGTTCCGCCAAGGCTGCCCCCGCCGTTCGGAACGGGCGTACCGTGCGCGTATGCGCGCCGAATCGGCGCACGAAGTCCAAGGGTCGGCGCGGTCGGGACGTCCAGAACCTGACCGCTTGCGAACATGCACCGGTGCCGGAGTATGGTCGCGCACCCTTCGAGCGTGAGGAAGTGTCCTGATGCGGGTTGTCGCCGCCGGAGTGGCCCTGTTCGCGGCGATGTCATCGGGCGCGCCGGCGCTCGCTGCCGTCTCCACCACGGGGCAGGTCGTGATCGTGCACGGCGTACGCGGCCTGGTGGCCAACGTCGACGTCGACGGCAACCGGGCACTCAGCGCGTTCCAGCCGGAGCGCACGACCGACCCACTGACGCTCACCGCCGGGACGCACTCGGTGGTCGTACGCCGTGCGAACGACCCGACCGCCACTCCGGTGCTGACCAAGACCGTGACGGTGCCGGCCGGCGGGCTGGTCAGCGCCGCGGTCGGCCTGACCTCCGAGGGCAAGCCCTCCCTCACCCTGTTCAGCGAGCGCGGTGCCGCCGTCCCGACCGGTAAGGCCCGCCTGGTCGTCCGGCACATCGCGGCGGCGCCGACGGTGCGGGTGACCCTGGACGGCAAGGCCGTGGGTCCTGAGCTGTCCGGCGGTCCGCTGCAGGTCATCAACGATCTTCCCGCCGGCAAGCACGCCGTCGCTGTGACGGGGGCCGACGGCACGCCCGTGCTGGCACCGCAGGACGTGCCGCTGCGAGCGGGCAGCGTGACCACGGTCTACCTGATCGGCTCCGCATCGGAGGGCACGCTGACCTGGCTGTTCCGGGTCAGCGACGCACGGGCCCTGACCGGCGTCCCGACCGGCAACGCAGGGTTGGCCGCGACGTCGCGGTCCGTCCCATGGCCCGCCGCCGCTCTGCTCCTGGCCGGTGTCCTGCTGATCGTGCCGACGCGGCGCGCCCAGCGCCAACGGTGACCCGACTGCTCCGAGTCCTCGTCGCGCTGGCGCTCGCCGGCGCGGGCGTTGTCGGGGTGGCCAACTCCGGCGGGCGAGCCGCACCTGCGGACACCGGCGCGGTGCCCGCCGCCCGACTGTCGGTGGTCGCGTCGGCGGCCCCGTCACCGGATCTTGTCGCAACCCACTCGGCCCAGCTGCGGGATCTGGCCGCCGCGACCCTTCGGGCACCGGTCAGGTTGCGCATCCCGGCTCTGGGCATCGACGCTCCGGTCGCGGGCGTGGGCGTGGCCGCGGACGGCCAGCTCGCCGTACCGGAGGACCTGGTGCGGGTCGGCTGGTACGGGGCCGGCGCCCTGCCGGGTGACGCCGGTACGGCCCTGATGGCGGCGCACGTCGACAAGGGGCACTCGCCTGGAGTGTTCTTCCGCCTCGACCGGTTGGCCCCCGGGGCGACCCTTCAGATCGTCCGCGCCGACGGCAGCGTGGCCGGGTTCACGGTGGTGGCCCGGCGGATGGTCGCCAAGCCGCGACTGCCCGTCGGTGACCTGACCCGGGCCGGCGGCGCGCCGCGGCTGGTCCTCGTGACCTGCGGGGGCAGCTATGACAAGGGCCGTCGCTCCTACCGCGACAACGTCCTAGTGTACGCCGTCCCGCGCTGAACGGTCACGTCCTGCGGGTGACCCGCCACGCCAGCCGCAGGAGCAGGCCGACGAGCAGCAGCCCGACGAGCAACCTGGTGCTGGCGCCGCTGGTCTTCTTACGGGTACTGCCCTTGAACTCGTTCCTGTTCGGCGTGCTTGAGGGTCCGATACCCGGCTGAACGACGAACGCGGTGGTCCCGCGGATTCCCTGGCTGCTTACAGTCAGGTCGGCGGTGTGGCTGCCACTCGTGGTGGTGCGGAACGCGATCCGGTAGCGACTTAGCGTCTCGCCCACCACGACCTCGTACGCCGAGAGCAGGCGTTCCGCACTCTCGACCGGGAGCACCCGGCCGCCGCTTCTACCGGGCAGGCCGCCGAGGTAGCCGGGCGGGGGGTCGGCCAGGACGATCGGGTAGACGGTTGAGTCGGTGGCCGTCGCCGCGCTGGACACTGACCCTGGCACCGCCGTTGCGGTCGGCCGGGAGTCGACCATGACGACCACGGCGGTACCCACCGCCGGCTTGAGCTCCCCTAGCGCAAGCTCCAGCGTGCGGGTGACATCGCCGGCGGAGTTCGGTGCCGTGGGCGCCAGCCCGACCACGGCACGGATCGTGGCGCCGCGATCTGTGCCCAATGGGATCACGACGCTGGGCTCCGGGTCGGTGGAGACCACGCCGATCTGAGCCTGGGGCGGAAGCTCGAACACGAAGTCGCGGGCGGCCCCTTGCTCCGCGGCGAGGGTGGCCGCCGAGACCGCGGTGTCCAGCACAAGCACGACTCGTAGATCGGCTGGCGCCACCCGGGTTACCGAAGTGAGGGGCAGCCGGCGGCCGTTCTCGACCACGCTGAAGGCATCGACCGGCACTGTCTGCCCGGCCAGCAGTGGTGGCACGACCGCTTCGATCTCGACCTGCGGCGCTTGGCTGGCATTGACGGAGAGGATCCGGGGGTAGCCCTCGGTCGCCGCAGCCCTCCCCACACCGAGCAGCCCGCTAGCGCCGAAGGCGCCGGCTAGCAGGAACGCGCACACGCCCTTGGGCACCCGCGGGAGGATACTCCCGCTGTGGATCACGACGAGCCCGCCCGGTACCGGAACCGCAAACCCCACGCCCCGTGACGCCGGCGGACTCGGCCCTCGTAGCTGCGGCCGGAGCTCTCGCCGGCGCTTTGAACGCCGTCGCCGGCGGCGGGACGCTCGTGACCTTTCCGGCCCTGCTGGCCACCGGGATGGCCCCGGTGACCGCGAACGTCACGTCCTCCGTCGGCCTGTTGACCGGGTACGCCGGCGGATCGGTCGCCTACCGGCGTGAGCTGGGCGGACAGGGCTCCCGGATGCGCTCGCTGGGACCCGCGAGCGTGCTCGGCGGCGTGACCGGAGCCGTGATCCTGCTGGTGACACCGGCAGCCGCCTTTCGCGCCGTGATCCCGTTCCTCATCCTGCTCTCGACCGCACTGCTCGCCGTCCAGGCTCCTCTCGCCGCCGCTGTGGCCAGGCATCGCCGCGGCGAGACGGCCGGGAACGAGGTGACGTGGGTGGTGCGGGTGGCGGTCTTCGTCGGGGCGGTCTACGGCTCGTACTTCGGTGCGGGCCTCGGCGTGCTGCTGCTCGGCGTACTGGGCGTGCTCATCGACGATGAGCTCCAGCGGCTCAACGCGCTCAAGGGACTGCTCTCGCTGCTCATCAACGTGGTCGGCGTGGCGGTCTTCGTGCTCTCCGGCCGGGTCGCGTGGGGGTACGCCGCGATCCTGGCGGTGGCGGCCTACCTCGGTGGCACCCTTGGGGTCGGGGTGGCCCGCAGGCTGCCGCCCAGCCTGCTGCGGGGCGCCGTCGTGATTCTGGGCGTCGTCGTCGCCTGCGTGCTCCTGGTCTCGCGGTGATGGCGGTAGTCCGGCCGGCAACGGTGCCAGCGCCACGGTCGGCCTCCATGGGTTAGGTGCCCCGCCGTGCCAGAATGCCATCGCTGTCATTCTCCATTTCTCGGCCCGACGGAGGACGTGCATGGACGCCGCCAACGCCCCTGCCGCCGGCCTCCCGCGCAGCTCGGAGCTGACCGAGCGAGAGCGGGAGATCCTGGGCTTCGAACGACAGTGGTGGAAGTACGCCGGGGCCAAGGAGTCGGCGATCCGTGAGCTCTTCGACATGTCGGCGACCAGGTACTACCAGATGCTCAACGCTCTGATAGACCGCCCCGAGTCCCTTGCGGTCGACCCTATGCTGGTCAAGCGACTACGCCGGATGCGGGCCAGCCGGCAGCGTGCCCGCTCGGCACGCCGGCTCGGCCTGGAGACCTGACCCGAGCGCATATCGGCGTTTCCGCCACCGCCCGCCGGCGGCCTCCTGGCCCCCCGGCGGACTGGCAGCCTTCGGCGCCACCGCGCACGATCCCGCCGCCGCGCACGACCCTCCCCGCCAAGCGCCGGCGGCCCTTCGCGCCGGGTCGCAGGGGGCGCGAAGTGCTGGAGTCGGTGCTGGCGGTCACCGTGGTGGCGGCGCTGGTCACCGTCATGACGGTGCTCTTCGGCAAGCCACCCCCGCTGCGCACGCAGCGGGCGGTGGACACCACGGCGACGCGCCCGACTCCGGGCACCGCCAGCCCCGCCGTACCGCCGGCCCCGCTGCCCGTCCTGGTCCTGAACAACACCCGGGTCGCCGGGCTCGCGGCACGGGCCGCCGTCACGATCCGCGCCAGGGACTGGCCGGTGCGGGGAACCGGCAACTACCGCGACCGCCGGGTATCGGTCACGACCGTCTACTACGCCGCCGGCGAAGAGGGCGTCGCGCGCCTGTTCGCAACCCGCTTTCCCGCCGTACGCCTGGTGCTGCCGCGCCCCGTCGGGCTGCCCGGAACCGGCCTGACGGTGGTGCTCACCCGCGACTTCCGGCCGTAGCGGCGGGGCCGCGGCTACGCTCGCGCCGTGCGGCTGCCCGAGTCTTCGACGCCAGCCGGCGCCGCCGGGATGGCCGCGATCCTTTCCCAGCCGGCTCGTGCGTTGGTCGCCGTCGACTACGACGGCACGCTCGCCCCGATCGTCGTGCATCCCGGCTCGGCTGTTCCGCATCCCGACGCGGTGGCCACGATCGGCCGACTGGCCGGCGTCATCGGGACCGTGGCGGTGGTTACCGGCCGGTCGGTCGCGGACGTACTCGACCTCGGTGGCATGCGGGACGCGGCCGGCCTGGAGCGGCTCGTCGTCCTCGGTCAGTACGGACTGGAGCGCTACGACGCCGCCACCGGGCAGCGCAAGATCCCCGAACCGCGGGTCGGCGTCGCCGTCGCCAGGGAGCGGCTGCCCGCGCTGCTCGGCGTCGCCGGCGTCTCCCCGGAGCTGGCGATCGAGGACAAGGGGCACGCGCTCGCGGTGCACACGCGGCGACTTCCCCACCCGGCTCGGACCCTGGAGCGGCTGCGCGCGCCACTGGCGGCGCTGGCGGCGGCCACCGGGCTCGAGGCGTCGCTGGGCCGGCTGGTCATCGAGCTGCGTCCACCCGGGGTCGACAAGGGCCGGGCGCTGGTCGAGCTCGCTCGAGACCGGGAGGCCGGCGCGGTGCTCTTCGCGGGCGACGACCTCGGGGACCTGCCGGCGTACGACGCCGTGGCGAGCCTCCGCGATGACGGCATCCCCGGTGTGACGGTCTGCAGCGACTCGGCGGAGGTCTCGGCGCTGCGGGCGCGGGCGGACATCGTGGTCGAGGGACCCGCGGGCGTGGTGGCGCTGCTCGCGGCCCTGACCGCGGCGCTCGGCGGCGGCTGACGTCGCCGCGGCCAGAGACCGTGCCCGTCTAGGTGGCGGCCGGGTCGCCGGCCACGGCGCATCGCACGGCCTGCGCCCACCCGAGGCCGAACGCTGCGTCGGCCACCCGCACGTTGGCCAGCCCGGCGAGCAGCTCCTGCAGATGTTCCTGCCGGGCGCCGTTCGCCGTCAGCCACAGAGTGCTCACATGCGTGGCCATGTCGAGGTCGCTGGCGGAGTCCCCGATCGCCAGCGCCTCTGCCGCGCTCAGCCCGCGCCGAGCCAGGTCCTCGGCTACGGCGCGGCCCTTGGACAGTCCGGCCGGCATCAGGTGGTAGACGTGTGCCGGCACCGCTACCGGGTCCAAGGTGGTCGGGCGCCGGGCCGGCAGCACCCCGTTGTCCCGCAGCCGCAGCCAGGGGTAGCCCTGGTCGGCCAGCCAGTCCTGCGCCTGCGCCACGTCGACCCGGCCGCGGAGCATCACGTCCACCTCGTGGCCCAGGTGCCAGGGGGAGTGGTACTCCAGCCGGCCGGCGTACCGGTCGAGCAGCCGCTCCACCACCCCGAGCTCCTCCATCACCTGCACCGGCGTCGCGCCGTAGGACGTGGGCATCTCCCCGGCCAGCACCCGCGAGCGCCGGCCGCCCTCCCACCCGAGGACCGCACCGAGCTCGGCGATGAAGCCGTCGGCGCCGAAGATCCGGCAGGCCTCCACCAGCTGCGGCCGGGTCCGGCCGGAGACGAGCACCAGGGCGATGCCGGCCTCGTGCAGCTCGACGAGGGCGCGGGCGGGTTCGAGGCTGAGGCCGCCCTCCTCGGTCCGGAAGAACGAGCCGCCCGGTCCGACCATGGTGCCGTCCAGGTCGCTGTAGACCGCCCGGGTGCCCATTCCCGCATTCTGCGGTGTCCGCGTTAGGAATGTTGCGGCGGCGACCCGCTGCGGTTGTATGGTGCGCACGGTCGATGTTCGGCGTGCACGTGCTCTGCCATCCGGATAGGCCCACGCCCGCGGAACGATTCCGGGCCTCGCTGCCCTCACGGGGTCCCGGGCCATGAAGACCCGGGTCCGCGCCGTGCGGATCCGAAGCTCCGGGGGGCAGGGAGTGGCAGATGGCACAAGGCACCGTCAAGTGGTTCAACGCGGAGAAGGGTTACGGCTTCATCGCTGTTGACGGCGGCGCAGACGTATTCGTGCACTACAGCGCGATCGAGTCAGAGGGCTACCGCAGCCTCGACGAGGGGCAGCGGGTGGAGTTCGACGTCACCCAGGGCCAGAAGGGCCCGCAGGCCGACAAGGTTCGACCGGTCTAGCTTCGCGCCAAGACCTGCACCGGCCCGGCCCTGTCAGGGACCGGGCCGGTGTCATGTCGCGACCCGGCGAGAACCTCGAGGACGCCGACCGCACCAGCTGGACAGGTGACGTGGGGCACTGTCACTCGCTCCCGCGGCCGGCACCACGGGCTTGCACTCTCCGGTGTAGAGTGCTAAACAGTCGTTGGCACTCGGCATCGTCGAGTGACAGGCCGGACCGGTGAGGTCGCGTCGGGGTACGCCGACCCGACCATCCGTCGCGGGCGCCGAGCCCGGTCTTCTCGACCTCACTGACAGCAGCGGAGGCAGACATGACCAAGATCATCGCGTTCGAAGAGGAGGCGCGGCGGGGCCTGGAGCGGGGCATGAACCAGCTCGCCGACGCCGTCCGGGTGACGCTCGGCCCGAGGGGCCGCAACGTCGTGCTGGAGAAGAAGTGGGGAGCCCCCACGATCACCAACGACGGCGTCAGCATCGCCAAGGAGATCGAGCTCGAGGACCCCTACGAGAAGATCGGCGCCGAGCTCGTCAAGGAGGTCGCCAAGAAGACCGACGACGTGGCCGGCGACGGTACGACGACCGCCACGGTGCTGGCCCAGGCGCTGGTCAAGGAGGGCCTGCGCAACGTGGCCGCCGGCGCCAACCCGATGGCGCTGAAGAAGGGCATCGAGGCCGCCGTCGAGGCGGTGTCCGAGGCACTGTCCAACAGCGCGAAGGACGTCGAGACGCGCGAGCAGATCGCGTCCACGGCCGCGATCTCGGCCGGTGACACCTCGATCG
>JBPCOX010000180.1:0-4314 GCA_050999825.1 Mycobacteriales bacterium | reverse complement strand
GACCGCATCACCAGTGAGAAGACCAGCCGGCCAGCGGACCCTGGCCCCCCACCGTGCCGCCGAGCCGAGCTCGCGGGTGCCGCCGGCCACCGGTCGAGCAGAGACCGAAACCGCTGACCGGGCCCGCGCCGGGCACCCACCGACCACCCGCGTCGCCGATCGGCCGGTCGTGCCGCAGCGGGTGGTGGACCTCACCGGTCGGGCCGTGCCTGGCCTGTTCCCCCTCTCCGACCGGACCGGGCGGAGCCGGCCCGCCAGTTCGGTGCCGCGCGCGAGCCGCTACCGCGTCTGCCTGCCCTGGGAACGCACCTACGTCCGCACGGTCATCACCCTCGACGCGGTGGCGGTCGGCCTCGCCGCCTTGACGGCGCTGTTCCTCCGGTTCGCCGACGCCGGCGTCCACCCGCGGCAGCGCGACTACGTCGTCATCACCGCGCTGCTGCCGCTCGCGTGGATCGCGTCCCTGGCCCTGAGCCGCGCCTATGAGATGCGCTTCCTCGGGCTCGGGTCGGAGGAGTTCAAGCGGGTCTCGAACGCCGCCATCCGGCTGACCGCGCTGGTGGCCACGGCGTCCTATGCCGCCCACGCCAGCATCGCCCGCGGCTACGTGCTGGTGGCGCTGCCGGTAGCTACCGTGCTGACCATGGTGGGGCGTTACGCCGCCCGCAAGACGTTGAGCCGGCTGCGCCAGAACGGCCGGTGCCTGCACCGCCTCGTGGTAGTCGGCCACCAGCAGGCGGTGATCGACCTGGTGCGCACGGTACGCCGCGAGAAGTACGCCGGCATCGAGGTGATCGGGGCCTGCCTCGACCGGCCGGGCGACAACGCGGCGCTGCAGCAGGAGTCGGTGCCGGTGCTGGGCGGGCTGGACTCGGTCGTCCGCGTCATCAGCGACCACGACGCCACGGCGGTGGCGGTCACCAGCTGCGACGAGATGAGCGGTCCGGCCCTGCGCCGGATGTCCTGGGAGCTCGAGGGCAGCGGGGTGGACATCCTGCTGGCGCCGGCACTGACCGACATCGCCGGGCCCCGGATCCACATCCGGCCGATGGCCGGGCTGCCGCTGCTGCACGTCGATGAGCCGGAGCTGAGCGGGGGGCGACGGCTGCTGAAGACGCTCTTCGACCGCACGGTGGCACTGGCTGCCCTGCTGGTCCTGGTCCCGGTCCTGGTTGCGGTCGCCGTCGCCGTCCGGTTGACCAGCTCGGGACCGGCGTTCTTCCGGCAGACCCGCTGCGGGCGCGGCGGGCAGCCATTCACGATCTACAAGTTCCGCTCGATGCGAGTGGACGCCGAGGCCGGCCTCGAGGTCCTCCTCGCCCACAACGAGCGGAGCGAAGGCCTGCTGTTCAAGATTCGCAGAGACCCCCGGGTGACGGCCGTCGGCAAGTTCCTCCGCCGGTACTCCCTCGACGAGCTGCCGCAGCTGCTCAACGTGGTGAAGGGCGACATGTCGCTGGTCGGCCCGCGGCCGCCACTGCCGAGCGAGGTCGCCCAGTACGAGAGCGACGTTCGGCGCAGGCTGCTGGTCAAGCCGGGCCTGACCGGGCTCTGGCAGGTGAGCGGTCGGTCCGACCTCACCTGGGAGGAGTCGATCCGCCTGGACCTGCTCTACGTGGAGAACTGGGCGCTGTCGCTCGACTTCATGATCTTGTGGAAGACCGTCTTCGCCGTGATGCGAGGCCGCGGGGCCTACTGAGCCACTCGGCGGCCCTCAACCGGACCGCGGTGCCGGTCGCTCACCAGCTGGCGGTAGAGCGCCTCGGTGGCATCGGCGGCGTCGTCCCAGCGGTAGTGGGCCATGACGCGGGCGTGCAGCTTCCCGGCCCCGGCCCGCTCGGCCGCTTCCCCGTCGAGGGACCGGCGTAGGGCGGCGGTGAGCCCCTCGGTGGAACCGGAGCCGAAGACCCGTGCGCCCGGTCCGTCCATCCCCACCACCTCCAGGTGCGGCGGGATGTCGCTCACCACGACCGGAGCTCCGTACGCCGCCGCCTCCAGCAGGGTCAGCGGCAGCCCTTCGATGGCGGAGGGCAGCACGAAGGCGGCCGCGTTGGTGTAGAGCTCGTCCAGCACCTGCCCGTAGACGTAACCGGGCAGGAGCACCCGCGGGTCGGCCGCCGCCAGCTCGTGCAGCGAGCCGACGTAGTCGTCGGTGTAGGACGAACCGCCGGCGATGACCAGCCGCCGGTCGCCCTCGATCTCCCGGAAGGCACGGATCAACAGGTCCGGCGCCTTCTCCGGCACCAGCCGACCCAGGAACAGGAGGTAGGACCCGGCGGTCAGTCCGAACCGACGTGTGATCTCGTCCGCGGTCCGCCGGGTCCGTCGGTCCACCCCGTTGGGGATGTAGACCGCGTCCCGGCCGCGGCTGGCGTAGTGGTCGGCCAGAGCGCGAGACACCGCGATGGTGGCATGCGGCACTCGCGCGCTCAGCCAACCCGCCGTCGAGAGGACCCCCTTGGCGGCCCGCCCCCACTTCGCCCGCTCGTCGTCCAGGCCGTGGATCGTCTGAACCACCCGTGCGCCGGACAGGAACCGGGGCAGCGGGGAGAGCAGGCCGGGGCCGATCGCGTGATAGTGCACGACGTCGTGGTGGCGCACCATCGCAGCAGCGGTGGAGATGGCGCTGTGCGAGAGGGCGTCCAGGTGCTTGGTACCCACGGTCGGCAGGTGCCGCAGGCTCATCCCCCGGTAGGTCGCTGGCCGCTCCAGGCCGTAGTTCGTGCGGCAGTAGACCGTGACGTGATGGCCGCGGGCGGCCAGTCGGGCGCCGAGGCTCTCGACGTGGTGCTCGATCCCGCCGAATGTCGCAGGGACGCCGCGCTGCCCCACCATGGCGATCCGAAGTGGCCGCTCTAGCAGTGTGTTCATCTGGCCGACGATAACTCACAGTGAGCAGTTGTTACCCAAGACCGCCCGGAGCTTCGCCCGGTCGGATACGCTGAGCAACGGGAGACGACGTTGCCCGATCTACTGCACCGGCGGCAGCGTCGGCCGGGGCGCTGGCTCGTTGACAACCCGGGAGGACCCGTGGAGGTCTTCGGACCGGTGACGTCGAGGAGCGGTCGGGTGGCGGTCGTGAGGACGGCGGCGCGTGGTGCCGGCAGGCTCACGGCGCGGGTAACCACCGGCGTACGGATGCTGCCCACCTTCCTCATCGTCGGAGCCAAGCGGTCCGGCTCCACGTCACTGTTCGAGTACGTGAGCAGTCATCCCGGCGTGTCGCCGTGCCACGTCAAGAAGGGCACGCACTACTTCGACGTCAACTTCGGCCGTGGGTGGCGGTGGTTCCGCTCGAGCTTCCCGGTCGCCGTGCCGAGGAAGATCACCGGCGAGGCCAGCCCGTACTACATGTTCCACCCGCTGGCGGCCACCCGGATCGCGGCGGCGCTGCCAGCGGCCCGGCTGATCGCGGTGCTGCGCGACCCGGTGACCCGGGCGTACTCCCACTACCAGTATGAGCGTCGCCGCGGGTTCGAGGACCTCTCGTTGGACGAGGCGCTCGACCGCGAGGAGGAGCGGCTGGCCGGCGAAGCCGAGCGGATGGTGGCCGATCCCACCTATGCCAGTTTCGAGCATCGCCACCACGCCTACCTCGCCCGCGGCCGGTACGCCGAGCAGCTCGAGGCGATCCGTGCTCTGTTCCCGGCCGACCAGCTGCTCGTGGTGCAGAGCGAGGCGATGTTCGCCGACCCCAACGCCGCCATCGGGCGGGTGTGGGACTTCCTCGGCCTGCCTTCGCACACCCTGGGTCACGTGCAGGCCTTCAAGGCCGGCAGCTATGACGCCATTCCGGAGCGCGTGCGGGCACGGCTCGGTGCCTACTACGCCGAGCCGAACGAGCGCCTGTACGCGCTGCCCGGGATCAACTTCCGCTGGCCGCACGTTGCCACCGCGACCCCGTCAACTCGCCCGGCGCAAGCCGGCCTCTCGGAGGAGCCCAGTCTTGCCCGCAACTCTGTCGACGGGTGATACGGCGGCCGTACCGCAGGCCGCTCCCGCACCGGTTTCCCGCCTGCTGGCGAGAGCCGCAACGTTCGTCGCGGTAGCTGCCGCCGTGGTCTTCGCCGCCGTGTCGGGTCAGGGCTACGCCAGCGGCTCGCGGCTGCTGCTGGCACTGCCACTGATCGCCGCCGTGGCGGTGGCGCTCGGTGTACTCGCCCTGACCCGCTTCAGTGTCTTCGTCATGGTCATGCTCACCATCCGGGCCAGCCTGGACCTTGCCCGGCTGAGCGGCAAGGCTGCCGGAAACGTGGCGACGAACTCCGCCGCGGTCAAGGGCCTCGACCCGACCAGCCTGTTCGCCGTGCTGTT
>JBPCOX010000126.1:0-2662 GCA_050999825.1 Mycobacteriales bacterium | reverse complement strand
GCGCCGGCTTCATCTCCTACGTCGTCATTGCGGCGCTGCGCGGCCGGTCCCGGGCGGTCAGCCCGCTGCTGTGGGGCATCGCGGCGCTGTTCGTCGTCTACTTCGCGATCGACCCCATCGAGCGTGCCCTCGGCGTCGGATAACCGGTGTCCGCACCGCCGCTGTACCGGCTGGTAGCAGCAGAAGACAGGGGCTGGGCCGCGCTCAACCGGCCCCTGTGGGTGCCCGGTCGGCTGTGGCGCCGCCTCCAAGTGCCCGTGGCGGCGCAGGCGTACGTGCTGATGACACCCGAGGAGCCGGCGTTCCAGGCGGTGCACGACGCGGCGGCGGCTCTGCGGCGTGCCATCGCCGAGGTCGACGAGGTCGCCGAGGTCGAACCGACGGTTCACGGCACCTGGCTCTACCGACCCATCGCGACCGGCGCGCAGGCGCAGGAGTGGCTGGACAAAGCCATCGGTGCCGAGCTGTGGTGGCCGCACGAGGTGACGTGGGTCGGTGCGGGCGACCTGCGGATCCTCTACCTGCCCGACTCCGAGGGGCTGGTGCTGACGCTGGTGGCCTGGGGGTGCGACGCCCAGCGGCTGCTGGACCGGATCGCCGACGAGCTGGGTGCACTGCCGAAGCTCGCCGCCACCGAAAGCTAGGGAGACCGCGCCGCACGGCACGCCCGGAATGGTTAGCGAGGCTTGTGAGTTATGCTAACCAGATGCCGACTCTTACCGCCGCCGACGCCGCGCTGTCCGGCGCGCTGCGCCTCTCTGTCATGCGGCTGGCCCGACGGCTGCGGGCGCAACGCTCGGACGCCACCCTCTCGCTGACCCAGCTCTCCACGCTGGCGACGTTGGAGCGGCACGGGACCCTGCGCCCCGGGGAGCTGGCCGCGCACGAGAAGGTGCAGCCGCCCTCGATGACGCGGGTGGTGGCCGCGTTGGAAGCGCAGGGCTTCGTCGAACGCCGTCCGCACCTCACCGATGGCCGCCAGGTCGTCGTCTCGCTGACCGAGCGCGGCCGGGCCCTGCTTCGCGAGGACCGGCGCCGGCGAGACGCTTGGCTGTCCCTGCGCCTGCACGAGCTCTCGGCAGCGGACCGCGCACTGCTGCGCACCGCCGCCCCCGTGCTGGAACGGCTCGCTCGCTCGTGAGCCCCGCCTTCTCCTCCCTTCGGATCCGCAACTACCGGTTGTTCGCCGCCGGCCAGCTCGTGTCGCTGACCGGCACCTGGATGCAACGGGTCGCTCAGGACTGGCTGGTGCTCGAGCTCTCGGGCAACAGCGGCACCGCCTTGGGCATCACCACCGGACTGCAGTTCCTGCCGATGCTGCTCTTCGGCCTGTATGGCGGCGTACTGGCCGACCGCTATCCAAAGCGGCGGCTGCTGCTTATTGCCCAGGTGGCGATGGGCCTGCTGGCGCTGACTCTGGGCGTACTGACCGTCACCGGCGTGGTCGAGCTCTGGCACGTCTACGCGCTGGCCTTCGGGCTCGGAGTGGCCAGCGTGATCGACACCCCGACCCGGCAGGCCTTCGCGGTCGAGCTGGTCGGGAAGGAGGATCTTCCCAACGCGGTCAGCCTCAACAGCGCGACCTTCAACGCCGGCCGGGTGCTCGGACCCGCCATCGCCGGGCTGCTCATCAACGTCATGGGAACCGGCCCGGTCTTCCTGCTCAACGCGGCGTCCTTCCTCGCCGTACTCGTTGGCCTGCTGCGGATCCGCACCAACGAGCTGCACGCCGCCAAGCGGGTCCCCCGCGCACCGGGGCAGCTCCGGGACGGCCTGCGCTACGTACGCCGGCGTCCCGAGCTGCTGTGGCCGATCGTGCTCGTCGCGGTGATCGGCACGTTCGGGCTGAACTTCCAGATCACCACGGCGCTGGTGGCCAAGCTGGTCTTCCACCGCGGTGCCGGTTCATACGGCCTGCTGGGGTCGGCGCTGGCCTTCGGATCACTGTTCGGCGCACTGCTCTCGGCGCGGCGCGGGGTGCCGCGGCAGCGGTTGCTGCTTGGTGCGGCGCTCGCCTTCGGCCTGCTCGAGATCGCCGTCGGCCTGATGCCGACGTACCACTCGTTCCTGCTGCTGCTGGTCCCGACCGGTTTCGCGGTGCTCACCTTCACTACTGCGGCCAACGCCAGCATCCAGCTGGCGTCCTCCGCGGCCATGCGCGGCCGGGTGATGGCGCTCTACGTGCTGGTCTTCCTCGGTGGTACGCCGGTCGGCGCGCCGGTCATCGGCTGGCTGGCGTCGTCGTACGGCGCGCGGTGGAGCCTGATCGGCGGCGGGTTGATCTCGGCCGTGGCGACGCTGCTCGTGGGCTGGGCGCTGCTGCGGGCGCGCCGGCTGCGGGTCGTGACCCGGCTGCACTCGCGCCCGCACCTATACGTCGAGCCGGTGCCCGAGGCCCGATCGCTGGACGAGGCCCGTTCCGCCTGACGGCTGGTCCGCGCTGGCACCGCAGTGGTTGGGTGGCGGGATGGACTTCGCCGGATATCTCGACTCGTTGGCCGCCGACGGCGCGACGCTCTCTGCCGCCGCGCGCTCGGTGCCGCTCGACACCCCGGTGCCGCCGTGCCCGGGCTGGAGCGGGTGGGGGGGCCGCCAGGCCCCCCGGGGGGGGCGCCGAGAGGGGGGGGAGGGGGTGCCTCGTCAAAACCGCACCCCTCCCAGA
>JBPCOX010000227.1:0-8489 GCA_050999825.1 Mycobacteriales bacterium | reverse complement strand
CGGGGCGCGGGTCAGGGCAGCCGGATCCGCAGCCGGCGGTTGGCCTTGCCCTTGTTCTCGACCTTGACCACCTCGATGCCGCCGATCGAGCGGGTCGAGGCCACATGGGTCCCGCCGTCGGCCTGGGTGTCAAGGCCGACGATGTCGACGATCCGCACCTCGGCGAGGTCGGGCGGCAGCAGGTTGGTGGCCGTCCGGATGATGTCCGGGATGTCGAAGGCCTCGTCCCGCGGCAGCACCTTCACCTCGATCCGCCGGTCCGCGGCGATCTCAGCGGCACACGCGGAGGCGACGCGATCGCGGAAGTCGGCCGGGATGTCCGGCAGGTCGAAGTCCATCCGGGCGGTCAGCGGCTCCATGTTCCCGCCGGTAACGAAGGCGCCGAAGTCGCGGAAGACCACCCCCGCCAGCAGGTGCAGCGCCGAGTGGGTGCGCATCAGGGCGGTACGACGTCCGTCCTCGACCGCGCCATGAACCGCGGTGCCGACCGCAGGCACCGGGTCATCCTCGTGCGGGACCAGCAGCAGGTCGTCGCCGCGGCGGACGCCGACTATCCGGGTCTGCACGCCCCCCCAGAGCAGGACACCGGAGTCGGGCGGCTGGCCACCGCCACCGGGATAGAAGGCCGACCGGTCCAGCACAACGCCCTCCGGCGTCGCGTCGAGAACCGTTGCCGACCACTCCCGCAACGTCGCGTCGGCCAGCTCCAGCCGGGAGGTCCGCCCGTGTACGTCGGTAGCCATACTCCGGCAGGCTACGGGGGTGCCGCAGACAGCGGTTGGGTACAGCAACGCCGTGCCCGGCTTCGATGACCCCACGGTGCTGCTCCGCGGCGGGTCCCGCGACGGTGAGACCACCACGGTTGCTCCCGAGGTGACTCGCCTCTACGCGGTCTCGGACGCGCCGGGCATGCTCGACGTCTACGAGGCCACCGGCGCGACGGTGCACGTGCCGGGCAACGACGTGACGGCCACGGTGTTCGAGTGGGTCACCCAGGAGCCGGCGCAGGGCGTCGCCCCGGAGGCCCTGCACATGCACCCCGGCCACTGACCGCGGCTCGACCTCGGCCGGTCACGAACCCGGCCTGCCTGGTACGGCTGCACTACCGCCAGCTCCGATCGCCCGACCGGCCGCCCCGCACCTCCCGCAGCTTCGGCCGCACGTCGACGAGGTAGACGATGGCCGCGACCAGGGCGGCCAGGCCAAGAATGCCGAGCCCCCCGAAAATGACGGCGAGGACCAGCAGCACCAGCCAGAACGTCTTCGACTGCGAGACCGCCGCGCGCCATACCGGTTCGGGGCGCACCGCCGCGTCGACCAGCGCGAACCCCTTGAGCAGGAACATCGCCAGCCCCAGCAGCCCGAACAGGCCCTCGATCGGCCCAAGGACGAAGTTCGCGATGTCGGTCACGGCAGCCGGGCCGAGGCGACCACGTCGTCGAGCGCGGCCAGGTCCGAGGCGTCGGGCACCCAGCTCCCAGCGGCGGCGTTGGCGCGTACTTGCTCGGGCCGGGTCGCCCCCGCGATCACCGACGCGACCGCCGGTTGCGCCGCCAGCCCGCCGATGGCCACGTCGAGCAGCGAGCGGCCACGCTCGGCCGCGTACTTCTCGAGTGCCTCGACCCGGTCGAAGTTGCGCTCAGCGAGGAGCTCCGGCTTGCCGGTCAGCCGGCTCCCGGCCGGTGCCGGCTCGCCCCGCCGGTACTTGCCGGTCAGCAGCCCGTTGCCGAGCGGGAAGAACGGCAGGACGCCGATGCCGTACCGCTCGCACGCGGGCACCAGCTCGGCCTCGGCCTCTCGCTCGAGCAGGTTGTAGTTGTTCTGAGCGCTGATGAAGCGCTCGGTGCCGGCGCTGCGCACCGTCCACCCCGCCTCGGCCACCTGCCAGCCGGCGAAGTTCGACGAGCCGAGATAACGCACCTTTCCTTCGGCTACCAGCTCGGCCAGCGCGGCCAACGTCTCCGCGACCGGAGTGGCGGGGTCCGGCTCGTGCATCTGGTAGAGGTCGATGTAATCGGTCTGGAGCCTGCGCAGCGACGCCTCCACGGCGCGCCGGAGGTAGCGGCGGGAGCCGCGCACCCCCCAGTCGGGTCCGTTGCCGCCGGCCATGTCGGAGCCGAACTTGGTGGCGATCACCACGTCTTCGCGGCGGCCGGCCAGGACCTCGCCGAGCAGCCGCTCGGATCCGCCGTCACGTTCGGTGCCGTAGATGTCGGCGGTGTCGAACAGGGTGACGCCGGCATCGAGCGCGGCGTCGACCACCGCCCGGGTGCCGGCCAGGTCGACTCGACGACCGAAGTTGTTGCACCCCAGCCCGACGACCGAGACGGTCAGGCCCGAGTTGCCCAGCTGGCGGTAGCGCATGGCTGACATGGCACCAGCGTAGGCGGGTCAGCCGAGCGGGTCAGCCTCGTCGGACTCCACGCCGGTCGGCTGCTCGTCCGTCCGAGCCGAGCCTACGAGCCGCTGCCCTCGGTCGGCGAGCTCGGTGTAGAGCAGCGTGGCCTTGTCACCGATCTCGGTCGCGTACCGCGACACCTGAGACGGCAGCTCCCGGATCGAACCCTGCACGTCCTCCTGCAGCCGGCTCAGGCCATGTGGAAGCTCCCGGAACTTGGCCGCCATGGCCGAGTTCGCACCGATCAGTGCGTAGAAGGGCTTGCTGTCCGGCATCTTGCCGAAGTCCATTCCCGGCATCAGGTGCTCCGATCTTCCGGCTCTGGGTGGAGTTCTGCGGACGCGCCGTCGGCAGTCGCGGCAGTTCCGAGGTCGCCGGTAGCGGCGTCGTTCTCATGGCGGAACGACTCGTAGATCTCGAGCAGGACCTGCTTCTGCCGCTCGTTGAGCCCCGCGTCCTGGAGCAACGCATCGGGCACCTGGCTGTCGCTGTGCCGCTCGTCGAGGATGCCGGCCCGGACGTAGAGCGCCTCCGCCGAGATGCGCAGCCCGCGGGCGATCTGCTGGAGGATCTCCGCGCTCGGCTGGCGCAGGCCGCGCTCGATCTGGCTCAGGTAGGGGTTGGAGACGCCCGCGAGGCGCGCGAGCTGACGCAGCGACATCTCCGCCGTACGACGTTGGTCGCGAATGTAGGTTCCCAGGTCCCCGACGTTCACGTGCATCAGGCTAACGCGGGGCGCTAGCAGGTGCAAGCAGGCTGCAAGCAGTTGCGGCGTCACAGCACGGCGCGCACCTCGCCGACCATGGAACCGCCGCCACGAACCGGCACGGTCGCGAGCTCGTCGAGCACCGGCGCGCCGCAGCCGAGCGCTCGCAGCAGCGCCACCAGCACCGGTACCCGGGCTCGGGCGGCACCGTCCTCGATCTTGACTGCGCAGCTGCCACCGGCCGCCAACGCGGCGGCGTACACCCCCTCGGCACCGTCCTTGGCGACCAGTCCTGGTACGCCGGCCAGCAACCGGGTCACGTCGCGCCCGGGGCCACCGACCACCTCGGGGTGGGCGCGCATGGCGTCGGCCACCCGGCCTTCCGGGGTCTGCGCAGCGGCCGTCGCCAGTCGGCCAAAGGCGCGGGCGAGCCCGGCCAGCGACAGGGCGAACAGGGGTGCCCCGCAACCGTCGACCACGGTGGCCGCTACCCGCTCGCCGGCGAGGTCCTCGACCGTGGCGAGCGACGCCCGCTGCAACGGGTGCGCCGGGTCGAGGTAGCCCTCGGTGGGCCAACCGGCCGCGACGCAGGTAGCCAGCATGCCGGCGTGCTTGCCAGAGCAGTTGTGGTGCATCGAGTCGGCATCGCCGCCGGCTCGCAGCAAGCTTCGCCGGGCCGGCTCGTCCAGCGGCAGGTCCGGCGGGTTGCCGAGTGCCGCCGCATCCAGCCCGGCACCCCGGAGAACCTGGGAGACCAAGGCGAGGTGCCGCTCCTCCCCCGAGTGGCTGGCGGCCACGATCGCGAGCGCCTCGCCGTCGAGATCCAGCCCGGCCCGAAGCATGGCGACCGCCTGCAGGGGTTTGTTGGCCGAGCGCGGCAGCACCGGCGCGCCCGGCGTACCGAGCTCCACCGCCCGGCTGCCGTCGGCACGCAGCGCAACGGCGGAGCCGGCGTGACGGCACTCGACGAAGCCGGACCGCACGACCTCGGCGAGGACGGGCAGATCGTGGGGCTGGGGCACGGGCAGCCTTCCGGTCGGGAAGCCGGGACGACCGGCGGGCGAGCTCAGCCGCGCAGGTCCTCGCGGTCGAGTAGTTCGCTCACGTCGGCCTCACCGTCGCGGTAGCGTCGGGTGATCTCGGCCGCACACCGGTCAAGAACGCCGTGAATGGCCCGCCGGGTGGCCGAGAGCGTCTGCTCCTCCGCCGAGTAGACCTCCAGCCCACGGCGCAGCTCGTCGTCGCTACGGGCGCCTACGTCGTCCAGGTCCACGTCGGCCACCAGGGCCTCCACCGACCGCCGGTGTGCGTCGGCACGGGAGGGCTCGACGCCGGGACGCCGGCCGAGGCCCCGCGGCGGCCCGGAGCTGTGCTCGGACAGGATCTGCGGCAGCGCGTCGAGGAGGCTGGCTGCGCCTTCCTCCGACCGGCGGGCCAGCTCCGCCCGGACGATGTCGATGCGGCCCTGCAGCAGCCGGCGCAGGTAGGAGACGTCGGCCTCCTCCTGCTCCGCCTCGTCGCGCAGGGCACGCACCTCGGCCAACGGGCGGGAGCCGAGGTCGACGAGGTAGTCCGGGCCGAGCACCCGGTCGCTGCGCCGGCCCTGGTCGGGACCTGGCATGGCATCGGAGGTTGTCACGGCGTCTCCCTGCGGGCACTGCCCCCCACGAGCGCCGGGCGACGGTCCTTCACGCCGAGCAGCGTCCGGGCGTCGTCCGGGCTCATCGGGGGACGGGCGGCGAGCCGGGCGATGGCGGCTGCTCGTTCGACCAGCTGCGTGTTGTCCCGGACCGGCTCACCCGGGACGAAGCTGAGGGTGTCCTCCATGCCGACCCGCAGGTGGCCGCCGGCCGAGAGCGCCGCGAGGGCCACCGGAAGCGTTGCCCTGCCGATGCCGGTGGCCGACCAGCTGGTGCCGTCCGGAAGCGCCGCCACCGCGGCGACCAGAGCGGCCGGCGTACCGGGCATGCCGCCGGGCACCCCCATGACCAGGTCGGCGTGGCGGTGCCCGCCGTACGGCGGCCCGTACTTGTCGATCAGGCGGCTCATGGCCGTCACGTGACCGAGGTCGAAGATCTCGAACTCGGGGACGACCTCACGCTCCTGCATCCGGCAGTAGAGCTCCACCATGAACGGCCAGCGGTTGACGAAGACGTCGTCGCCGAAGTTGACCGTGCCGCAGGACAGGCTGGCCGAGTCGGGCTCGGCGTCGAGTACGGCGAGCCGGGCGGACTCGGGGTCGCTGACCGCGCCACCGGTGGAGAGCTGGACGAGGAGGTCGGTCTCCTCCCGCAAGGCGCGAACGGTCTCCCGCAGCCGCCCCGGGTCGAGCGTGGGGGCGGCGTTCGAGTCGCGGACATGCACGTGGATCAGTGCGGCCCCCGCCGCCGCGCAGGCCTGACCCGTCGCGACCAGCTCCGCCAGGGTCACGGGCAGGGCCGGCGCAGCAGCCTTCGCGGTCTCGGCGCCCGTGGGCGCGACCGTGATCAAGGTACCGGCGACGGCCATGTCGGAATGGTCGCACGCGGGGACGGGTGCGGACTTCATCCGCGCTCGGCCGCAACCGATGAAGTGGCGTGGATGAGGAGCCGGGTCGGTACGCCGCTCGGGTCCCGCCCGCGGACCTGGCGGAAGCTGCCGAGCTACAGCGCAGCGAGCTTCGGACCTGGGAACTCGACGAGGTGCTGGCTCGATTCGGCTACCTCGACCTTGCGGCGGGGACTGTCGAGGACCCCACGGCACCCCCGGCCAGCGCATCGCCGGAGCCGGTGGTCGCGGAACCGGCCGGGGGGGAGCCCGGCGTGGGGCCGGCGGAGCCGGGCGGGCAGAACGAGGCGCACTACGAGCCCGAGGGCGCGGTCCTCGACGAGCTGGCCGAGCTGACGGCGGAGATCGCCGCACCGACGGCCCCGGTCGACCTGGTGGCGACCCTCGACTCCGGACCGCCCGAACAGCGAGCTGCCGACCAGGACCTCATGGCTGCGCCCGGGCTGGAGCCGGTCGATTCGCGGGGCTCGGAAACGGCCGTGGCGCCGGCAGCGGAGCTGGGGGGTGCCGCAGTGGCCGCCCCGCCCAAGGAGTGGCCGGTCGTCGCGGGTCGGCTCAACCTGGCGGACTCGGCCGCCCTGCTACGTGAGCTGTCCTCCCTCGGGCAGGAGGAGGAAGACCCGCCTTCGCCGGTCCGGCCGCGTCCTAGGCCGCCTGCGTCGGGGGGAGCGCCGGATCCCCGAGCCAGGCGCAAGGGGCTGTTCGGGCGCGGCTGAAAGACGGTAGGAATCGCTCGTAGCGGGCATCCCTGCGGGGTAACCGCCGATGGTTCCGAGGTCGAAACCGTGCCAGAAACCGTTCGCGCCGTTACCTTGCTGCCGCCCAGTGACCAGTCGGCGGCGCGGGGGCGCCGCTTCGTTCGTGAAGTCCTACTCGCCTGCGCGCTGCCGGAAGTCGTCGAGACGGCGGTGCTGCTGGCCAGCGAGCTGATCACCAATGCGGTCCTGCACGGGCGCAGCGAGGTCGAGCTGACCGTCGAGATCACCGGCGCGGGAGTCAAGGTCTCGGCCGCCGATATGAACTCACGCATGCCGGTCATGCAGTCGACCGACGAGCTCGCCCTCGACGGGCGCGGCATCGCGATCGTCAACCTGCTCTCGAGCGCCTGGGGCGTCACGGCCACCGAGGACGGAAAGACCGTCTGGTTCTGCCTCGAACTGCCGCGGCAGACGAACTAGTCGATCCTCGCGGCAACGCCGCCGGCGGTGAGCTCCACGTCAGCTGCGGTGGTGCGCTTGACCAGGGCCAGCGCGATCGGCCCGAGGTCGTAGTGCCGGACGGCGCTGGTGACGAAACCGACGCGCGCTCCGCCGGCCTCCACCGCGGCACCGGTGCTCGGAAGCATCTCGGCGCCGCCGTCGAGGTGCAGCAGCACCAGCCGCCGCGGCGGGCGACCGAGGTTGTGCACACGGGCGACCGTTTCCTGGCCCCGGTAACAGCCCTTGTTGAGATGGACCGCGGTCTCGAGCCAACCCACCTCGTGCGGGATCGTGCGGTGGTCGGTCTCGTGCCGCAGGCGGGGAAGGCGACCCGCCACCCGCAGCGCCTCGTAGGCCCACAGGCCGGCCGGAGGGGCGTCGGCGGCCGACCCCACGGCGCCCAGCTGATCGCGCGGGAGCAGCAGGTCGACCGCGTCGGCTCCCGGCCCCGGCATGCGGCGGGCGTACCCGCCTCCTACCAGCGGGGTCACGGCGTACGGCGCCCGTCCCACCTCGGCGCCGAAGTGCGACGACAGCAGAGAGTCCGTGTCCGGCCCTAGGAGTGACACCACGGACCACTGGGCGGTCACCGCCTCGACCTCGACCCGCAGCAGGAAGCGCATGGAGTCCAGGTAGCGGCAGAGCTCGGTGCCGGTCCCCGGCTCGACGTCGAGCCACGTTGTCTCGCCGTCGTCGAGCAGCACCAGGTGATGCTCCACGTGGCCATGCGGGCTCAGGACCAGCGCCTGCGCCCCCCGCATCGGCTGCAGCGAGCTGAGGTGCGCGGTGGTGAGGCTGTGCAGCCAGCTGAGCCGGTCCGGCCCACGCACCGTGAGCACCTCCCGGTTGCTTCGGTCGACCGGGCCGACGGTCTCGGCCAGCGACTTCTGCTCGCGGAAAGGGTCGCCGTAGTGGGCGGCGACGCCGTCGTCCGGCGAATCCGCAGGCACCGCCCCCGGCAGCGCCAGCAGGGGGCTGTCCATGGCTTCAGCGTACGGCGAGGCGCGGGTCAGCGGTCGGTCGCGGGCGTCCGGCAGCTGCGGCATTCGCCGAAGATCGCGAAGTGGCCGACGTCCACGGTGAACCCGCGGTCGGCGGCCAGCCGGTCGACGAGGTCCTGCACCAACGCCGGCTCGACCTCGTCTACGCTCCCGCAGCGGCGGCAGACGAGGTGGACGTGGTCGTCGAGGGTGGCTGCGTGGTAGGTCGGTGCCCCGTGCCCGAGATGCGTGTGGGTGACGAGCTCGAGCTCCTCCAGCAGCTCCAGAGTGCGGTAGACCGTGGAGATGTTCACGCCGCTGGCGGTCCGGCGTACCTCGGTCGCGACGTCGTCGGCGGTGGCGTGACCGAGCCGGTCGACGGCCTCCAGCACCAGCTGGCGTTGCGGGGTCAGCCGGTAGCCGCGCTCGCGCAGCAGGCTCTGCCATCCGGCGCCGGACATGCCTCGATCTTAGGCTCCGGGGGATCTGCGATAGGCGTTGCGCGAGCCACCACCGATCACGTACCGTTTTACGCACACGGGAAGGGAGGTGGTCCTCGTTCATGTGTGAACAACGGACTCGTGAGGTGGCTGTCCGCTAGCCGCCGTCCTGGACTCCGGTTCCACCGGGCGCCTCCCTATGACGGCGTACGGCGGAGA
>JBPCOX010000054.1:0-3281 GCA_050999825.1 Mycobacteriales bacterium | reverse complement strand
ATCACCGACGACGAGCGCCGGCAGGAGCTCATCGAGATCTGGACCCAGGCGACCGGGGAGATCTCGCGGGCGATGGAGGCCAACTTCCCCAAGACCAACCCGATCTACATGCTGGTCAACTCGGGCGCCGGCGGCAACATGATGCAGATCCGCCAGCTGGCCGGCATGCGGGGGCTCGTGGCCAACCCCAAGGGCGAGATCATCCCGCGGCCGATCAACACCAACTTCCGCGAGGGCCTCACCGTGCTGGAGTACTTCATCTCCACCCACGGCGCCCGCAAGGGGCTGGCGGACACCGCGTTGCGGACCGCCGACTCCGGCTACCTCACCCGCCGGCTGGTCGACGTGTCCCAGGACGTCATCGTGCGCGAGGAGGACTGCGGCACCGACCGCGGCATCCGGATGCCGATCGCCGTCCACGCTCGCGACGACCGGCTGGCTCGCCATGAAGACGTGGAGACCAGCGTCTACGCGCGGACGCTGGCCGAGGACCTCGAGGTCGACGGCCGGGTCCTGGCGACGGCGGGCACCGACCTCGGCGACGTGAAGATCGGTGAGCTGATCGAGGCCCGCGTCGAGGAGGTCAAGGTCCGTAGCGTGCTGACCTGTGACTCCAAGGTCGGCACCTGTGCCCTGTGCTACGGGCGGTCGCTGGCCACCGGCAAGCTCGTCGACGTCGGCGAGGCGGTCGGCATCATCGCCGCGCAGTCGATCGGCGAGCCGGGCACCCAGCTGACCATGCGGACGTTCCACACCGGCGGCATCGCCGGTGAGGACATCACCCATGGCCTGCCGCGCGTCGTCGAGCTTTTCGAAGCCCGGGTGCCCAAGGGCAAGGCTCCGATCACGGAGGCGGCTGGTCGGGTCCGGATCGAGGAGACCGAAAAGCTGCGCAAGATCGTGGTGGTGCCGGACGACGGCAGCGAGGAGGTCGTCTACGACAAGATCAGCCGGCGGTCACGGCTGCGGGTCGCCGACGGCGACCACGTCGAGGTCGGCGACAAGCTGACCGAGGGCACGGTGGATCCGCACGAGGTGCTGCGTATCCTCGGGCCGCGCGCCGTCCAGCTGCACCTGGTGGCCGAGGTCCAGGAGGTCTACCGGTCGCAGGGCGTGTCGATCCATGACAAGCACATCGAGACGATCATCCGGCAGATGCTCAAGCGGGTGAACGTCCTCGAGGCCGGCGACGCCGACCTGCTGCCGGGCGAGCTCATCGAGCGACCGCGGTTCGAGGAGGAGAACCGTCGGGTGGTCGGCGAGGGCGGTACGCCGGCCTCTGCCCGGCCGGTGCTGATGGGGATCACCAAGGCGTCGCTGGCGACCGAGTCGTGGCTGTCCGCGGCGTCGTTCCAGGAGACCACCCGGGTGCTCACCGACGCGGCGATCCACGCCCGCAGCGACTCGCTGCTCGGGCTCAAGGAGAACGTCATCATCGGCAAGCTGATCCCGGCCGGCACCGGTATCGCCCGCTACCGCAACATCCGGGTGGAGCCGACCGAGGAGGCCCGTACGGCGGCCTACTCCATGGGCGCGTACGACGACTACGCCTTCGGCGCGGGCTCCGGCCAGGCCGTGCCGCTCGACGAGTTCGACTACGGTCAGTTCAACCGCTGACCTGGCAGCGCGGCAGGGGGGCCGTCCCGCTTCGGCGGGGCGGTCCCTTCTGCGCAGCCGTAGGCGGCGCTGCGGAGCCCGGCGTACGCCGTGGTGAGCTCGGGCTGCTGATAGTGCGCGTTGAGCCCGCTCGGGTTGGGGAGCAGCCAGACCCGTGCCGCGCCGAGGCGCTCCGGCCGCGCGCCGATTGATGCGCTGGTGCGACCGAATGCCGACCGGTACGCCGACAGCCCGAGAAAGGCAACATAGCCGGGGGTGCAACGGGCGACCAGCTCCGTGAGTGGCGCGACGCCGGCACGGAGCTGCTCGACGCTCACCTCGTCGGCCCGGGCCGTCGCCTCGGGCACGAGGTTGGTCACCCCGATGCCGGCGGCGAGCAGCTCACCGGTCTCGCTCGGATGAAGTCGGCGCTCCGTGAACCCCGCGAGTTGCAGGGTCGCCCACAGCCGGTTGGCCGGTCGGGCGAAGTGCAGGCCGACAGCACCCGACCACAGCGACGGGTTGATCCCGCAGAGGAGCACCCGCAGCCCCGGCCGGATCAGGTCGGGTACCGTGCGCCCGTACGCCGCGAGCAGCTCCGCCCGGCTCGGCCGTCGACGCAGATCCGCCTCGGACATCCGTGCAGCGTCGCACCCCGGGTCGAGCGGCGAGCGTGGCGTCGGGCAACGCGCACGAACGATGCGGCCCCGAGCTCGCTTCGAGGCGACGAGGCGAGCGCTACGCCCCTACGCGCCCCGCGTGCTTTGACCTTCGGGGGACGGCTGGGTAAGGTTCCTGCTTGTGCCTGGGCTTCCCGGGCATCTTCCGGACGCCGTACGGCGGCTGGAACTCGGCCAGTCGGCCGAGCCTCCCGACGATCACCTCCGAGCAGGGGGCGAGAGTGCGGGCCCGCGACACGCCCGACCGCGTGGGACGGACTGCCGGCGCAAGAGCTAGCCCAGACAACCACGGAGACGCGGTGCCCACGATTCAACAGCTGGTCCGCAAGGGCCGGCAGCACAAGATCGAGAAGAGCAAGACCCCGGCGCTCAAGAACGGTCCGCAGCGCCGCGGGGTCTGCACCCGCGTCTACACCACCACGCCCAAGAAGCCCAACTCCGCGCTGCGCAAGGTGGCCCGCGTCCGCCTCACCAGCGGCATCGAGGTCACGGCGTACATCCCGGGGGTCGGCCACAACCTGCAGGAGCACTCGATCGTGCTCGTGCGCGGCGGCCGGGTGCGCGACATCCCGGGAGTCCGCTACAAGATCATCCGTGGCTCCCTGGACACCCAGGGCGTCCGCAACCGCAAGCAGGGCCGCAGCAAGTACGGCGCCAAGAAGGAGAAGAGCTGATGCCACGCAAGGGCCCGGCTCGCAAGCACCCGGTCGTCGTCGACCCGGTCTACGGCTCCCCGCTGGTGACCTCGCTGGTCAACAAGGTGCTGACCGGGGGCAAGCGGTCGCTGGCGGAGCGGATCGTCTACGGCGCCCTCGAGGGCGCCCGTGCCAAGAGCGGCAACGACCCCGTCGTCACGCTGAAGCGCGCGCTCGACAACGTCAAGCCGACGCTCGAGGTGAAGAGCCGCCGGGTGGGCGGTGCGACCTACCAGGTGCCGATCGAGGTCCGCGCCGGCCGCAGCACCACGCTGGCCCTGCGCTGGCTGGTCGGCTACTCCCGTGCCCG
>JBPCOX010000275.1:0-3482 GCA_050999825.1 Mycobacteriales bacterium | reverse complement strand
ATTGCCGTCCGGGTCGAACAGGGCGACCTCGACGCCCTCGGCGACCGACGAGAACAGCGCGAAGTTGGTGCCGGTGCCGTCGTACGTGGCGCCCAAGGGGTACGCCGTACCCGGCCAGATGGTCATTTTCCCAGGCTAACCGAGTCCTGCGACCCGCCGGTCGACGTCCTTGAGCGCAGGCTGTAAGGGACGCGTTAGCGCTGGTCAAGATTCTGTAAGTAGCCGGACGGGCGCTGGTGCTGTGCATGCGCGTGGCCATAGCGTCCGAGTGTCTCGCTGCCTTCTCGGCTGGAGGACTACATGCAGGTCCGAATCCGTGCGTTAAGAACAGCCGCGGTCGCGAGCGTCGTCGTGGCGGGGTCGTTGATGGCAGTGGCGCCGTCTGCTTCGGCGACGTTTCCGGGTCGAAACGGCCGGATCGCCTTCGTCCTGGGCAACGCGAACGGCAACACGGAGATCGCCACCATCCGGCCGAACGGGACCGGTCTGCGGGTGCTGACGGCGACCGGAGACAACGGCGCCCCGGCATGGAACCCGTCCGGCACCAAGATCGCCTTCCAGAGCCGGCGTACCGGCAACTACGACGTCTACGTCATGGACGCCGACGGGTCGCACCTCGTGCAGGTGACGCACCGGAGCACGTACGAGGCCAACCCGCAGTGGTCGGCCGACGGACGGCAGCTGGCCTTCACCAGTGACCGCACCGGAGCGCCGCAGATCTTCCGCATCCCCGTTCTCCCGTCCATCGGCATGCCGGTGCAGCTGACGGCCAAGTATGACGGCGGCGGTTTCTTCTCGCTGGCCTGGGACCCGGACGGGCGCACCATTCTCGGCAGTTACGCCACGTCCGACTTCGACGGCGATTCCGTGCTGTCCCTCTACCGCTTCTCCGCGGTCGACGGCAGCCGGCTGCGATTTGTCAGACACGGCGAGGAGCCGGACATTCGGGCCTCGGACGGCCGCATCGTCTACCGCGACCACTACATCAACGTCTACACGGCCAACCGGGATGGCACCGGCGTCGTGCAGGTGACCCACGACACCGATCCGCAGCAGTACGGCGACGTGTGGAACCCAAACCCGACGTGGTCACCGGACGGCGCGCTGCTCGCATACACCCACATCGATGGCAGCGCGGAGGACGACGGTCTGTATGTGAGCCGACCCGACGGCACTGGGGCGCGGCGCCTGCTGGTGAACGGCGGCAACCCTGCCTGGCAGCCACGTCCCTGAGCGACAAGCGCAGGTGAGGCCATCGAGCCTCGACTCCCAGTGGGTCCCAGGAGGGCGCGGTTCGTACGGCGACACGCCGGCCGCACGTCGTACGACCCTCGCTGTGGCCCGATCCTCGACACCGTCCGGTGCCCCGAGGGAAGCACCTCGCCGGACGCATGCGTTGCGGTCGGCATGATTGTCGGTGCCGGTGCCGTCGTACGTGGCGCCCAAGGGGTACGCCGTTCCCGGCCAGATGGTCATTCTCCCAGGCGAACTAACCGCCGGCTTCCATGGTCGTCCCTGTCTCAGCGCAGGCGACGCAGCAGCCGCACCGACGTCGCGATCGGCCCGATCACGAGGAACGCGAACAAGAGCCACAACAGGACCTGTACGACGGGGGACGGCCCACCGGTGCAGGTGCTGACCGTGTGGCCGGCGGCGTCAGTGAAGCGGGAGCAGGCCACTGCGCTTGCGGGGACGACCAGGGAGAAGACCGCAGGCGCCAGACCTCCGGGGACGACCAGCGCCCCCCACGCCTTGTCGGCTCGTGTCCACGACGGCGAGGACAGCAGCAGCGCGAGTCCGAGGAACCAGCCCACCACGGGGAGCACCACCCCGCCGATCAACAGCAGTCCCACTGCCAGGTAGTCCAGCGTGACCGGGCGACGCCGTACCGGCCCGAGCCGGTCGGTCGCCTCCTCGGCGACATCCGCCGGGGAGCCGAGCCGCTCCAGCACCTGCTCCACCGGCACGTCGGGCTCGTCTGCCCGGGACAGCTCGATGTGGGCGCGGACGTCTGCGAGCAACTCCCGACGGCGTCCCGGCGATACACCGGAGAGTGCGCGCTCGAGGTCGCCCAGATAGCGCCGGACCACCCGCTCATCGGGTGCAGTCCTCATCCCGGGTCTCCCTTCAGCACGGCGTCGACGCTGTCGCGGAAACGCACCCACTCCTGCTCGAACTGATCGACTGCTGTCCTGCCGCTACGGCTGAGTCGGTAGTAGCGCCGAGGTGGCCCCGCGCTGGACTCCTGCCAGGACGTCTCGACGAGGCCGTCGCGACGCAGCCGCGACAGCAGGGGGTACAGGGTTCCCTCGCTCGTGAGCAGGACCTGACCGCGGCCGAGTGTCCGCGCAAGCTCCAGCGCATAGCGCTCGCCGTCCCGCAGGGCTGCCAGGACACAGAGCTCGACCGCGCCGCGGCGCAACCCGGTGATCAATCGGGTGTCACCGGGTTCCATGCGACGCATGGTAGCGGCGAGTCGTGCCGGCGGGAAGTACTTCGGGAGCCCGAACGTTGCCGCAGTGATGATCCCCGTACGCCGGCTCAACCACGCAGTCCTCTTCGTCAGCGACGTCGACCGTGCCGTCGACTTCTACGAGAAGGCCTTCGGCTTCACGGTCGCAGCTCGGGAGATGGGCGGCCGGGCCGCCTTCCTGCGAGCCGCCGACAGCGGCAACCACCACGATCTCGGCCTGTTCGAGGCGCCCGGTGCGCCGCACCCGCCGACCGGCAGCGTCACCGGGCTCTACCACCTGGCCTGGGAGGTTCCGACCGTGGCGGACCTGGCGGCCGCGCGCGAGACCCTGCAGCTGCTCGGCGCCCACACCGGCGAGTCCGATCACGGCGCCACCTTGTCGGTGTACGGCGCGGACCCCGACGGCAACGAGTTCGAGGTGATGTGGCAGCTGCCGACGGAGCAGTGGGCCGAGCACGACAATGCGGCGCCGGTACGACAGCTTGACATGACGGCCGCGCTGGCTCGCCACGGCAGCGGCTGAACCCGCCTACCGTGTGCTGGTGAGCTCGCCGCCAGCTACCACTGAGGACACCCGAGCGGTGGCGGCCCCACGCGTGCCGCCGTTTCGGAGCCTGGCCGGGCAGTGGCTGCTGATCCGACGTACGGCGGTCGAGTTCTGGAACGACCGGGTCCTCGGGCTCTCCGCCGAGGCGGCCTTCTGGCAGCTGCTCTCGTTGCCACCGGTGTTGCTGGCAGTGATGGGCACGATCGGCTATTTCGGTCCGCAGCTCGGCGCCGACAACCTGGCCGAGGTCGAGGCCAGCATCCTGCGCGCCGCTGAGTCCCTGGTCTCGCCGAAGGCCATCGACGAGCTGGTACGGCCGGGCCTGCACAACCTGGTGACCAACGGTCGAGCCGACATCATCTCCATCGGCTTCCTGCTGGCGTTGTGGACCGGCTCGACCGCGATGGCAACCTTCGTCAACACGATCACCATCGCCTACGACCTGCGCGACGCCAGGTCGGC
>JBPCOX010000217.1:0-6621 GCA_050999825.1 Mycobacteriales bacterium | reverse complement strand
GGCGGCGGCGGCCGCAGCGGCAGTGGCGGCGCGGGCGCGGATGGCCGGCCCCAGCAGCAGCGTCCCGCTCGCCACCACCACACCGAGCGCGGCGCAGCCCGCCCACAGCGTCACCGCTCCCGCCAGGTCGAACACCGCCGTTCCGATGACGGGGGCGATGATCGCGGCGGCCCCGAAGGACATGCCGTACATCCCGGAGTAGCGCCCGCGCAGCTCCGGCGGCGCCAGGTCCGCAACGATCGAGGAGGCGAGTGCGGCGCCGGCGATCTCACCCAGCGTCCACACGACCACGGCCAGGGCGTACGCCGGCGCGGTTGTCGCGAAACTGTTGAGCCCGAACCCGAGCCCCATGACGAGCTGGGAGCCGGCCAGCAGCTGGACCCGCGGCAGCCGCCCGAGCCAGCTGGCCACCAGTGGCTGGAGTACGACGATGAGGACGCCGTTCAGAGCGATCACCAGTCCGAACGCGGCCGAGCGCAGGCCGTTGGCCCGCATGGCGAGCGGCAGCGTGAAGAAGACCTGGAAGTAGATGCACGCAGAGGCGAGCTGGAGGCCGACCACCCCCAGCAGCACCCGGTCACGCAGCACCTGCGGCCAGCCAGGACCTTGCCGTCGTGCGGCCCGCGGCACCGCCGGCCGGCTCTCCCGTACGCCGCGCAGCACCAGCAGTCCGAAGATGGCACTGGTCACCGCGTCGCCGACGAAGAGCACCGTGTAGCCGGAGTCCGCAGCGAAGCCGGCGAGCGTCGTGGCGACCGCGAAGCCGAGGTTGACCGCCCAGAACAGCAGCGAGAACGCTCGCGGCCGCTCGGCCGGTGGCACCAGGTCCGCGATCAGCGCGCTGGAGGCGGGCCGGTAGATGTCGAGGGTCAGCCCGACCAGGAAGGTGCTGACGATCACCAACGGCAGGGCACGAACGAAGCCGAGCAGCAGCATCGCGGCGGCGGCGCTGAACATGCCAACGGCCAGCGTCGGACGCCGGCCGATCCGGTCGGCCAGCGTGCCGCCGAGCCCCTGCGAGATGAAGCCGCCGACACCGAGCAGCGCCAGCACCAGCCCGGTCGCGGATACGGACAGCCCGCGCTCGCGGGTGAGGTAGAGCGCGAGGAACGGCTCGACGAACGTCCCCAGCCGGTTGACCAGTGTGCCGCTCCACAGGAACCAGAAGTCGCGCGGCAGCCCGCCAAAGGTGCGGTACGCCGCCCCGTGCACCCGTGACCGGGGCGGCAGTACGGCGGTGGCGGGTGACGCGCCGTGCACGGCGCCAGGTCCGGGCGGTACAGAGAGATCGGCTCGCTCGAGGTCGGTCTCGCTGCCCACCTGCCCACCTTCTCCTGCCGGTCGGACAACCCCGGAACCGGTGGGTGTAGCGCCAGCGGTCGAGTACTCCCTTGATATAGATATATCCGCTGGGTACTCGACTCAGCGCGCGACCTGCGCCCGACGAGGACCCCGTGCCCGAGCAGCACAACCAGATGCCACACCACCCGCCGGTCGCCGACCTGCGCGCCACGGTGGAGCGGGGCGGCGCGGCCAAGTACCACGACGCCAACGCGGCCAAGGGCAAGCTGTTCGCCCGCGAGCGGATCCGGTTGCTCGTCGACGAGGGCTCCTTCACCGAGGACGGGCTGTTCGCCAACGTCGTCGCGGGCGACCTGCCGGCCGACGGCGTCATCACGGGTACGGCGACCGTGGCCGGCCGACCGGTGTGCGTGATGGCCAACGACTCGACCGTCAAGGCGGGCTCGTGGGGCGCCCGGACCGTCGAGAAGATCATTCGCGTCATCGAGACGGCGTACCGCACCGCCGTGCCGATGGTCTATCTCGTGGACAGCGCCGGCGCCCGCATCACCGACCAGGTCGACCTGTTCCCGGGCCGGCGCGGCGCCGGCAAGATCTTCCACACCCAGGTGCGCGCGAGCGGGTCCATTCCGCAGGTCTGTGCGCTCTTCGGGCCGTCAGCGGCGGGCGGTGCCTACATCCCGGCGTTCTGCGACATCGTCGTGATGGTCGAGGGCAACGCCTCGATGTACCTCGGCAGCCCCCGCATGGTCGAGATGGTCGTCAAGGAGAAGACCACGCTTGAGGAGATGGGCGGCGCGCGGATGCACTGCTCCGTCTCCGGCGTTGGGCACTACCTGGCGAACGACGAGCCGGAGGCGCTGGAGACCGTTCGGACCTACCTGTCCTACCTCCCGGACAACTGGCAGGGCTCGCCGCCGCGGGCCGAGGGGCGCGAGCCCAAGCCGGTCGACCTGCGGGCGCTGGTGCCGGCGAGCGAGCGGCAGGCCTTCGACATGCGCCGCTACGTCCGCGGGCTGGTCGACGAGGACAGCTTCTTCGAGATCCACGGGCTGTGGGCTCGCGAGCTCGCGGTCGGCTTCGCCCGGCTCGACGGCGAGGTCGTCGGCGTGGTGGCCAACAACCCCCAGTTCAAGGGCGGCGTCCTGTTCGTGGACTCGGCGGACAAGGCGACCCGGTTCATCTCACTGTGCGACGCCTTCAACGTGCCGCTGCTGTTCCTGTCCGACGTACCGGGCTTCATGGTCGGTACGGCGGTGGAGCGCGAGGGGATCATCAGGCACGGCGCCAAGATGATCACCGCGGTGTCCGAGGCGACCGTCCCGAAGATCTGCGTGGTCGTGCGCAAGGCTTACGGCGCCGGGCTCTACGCGATGGCCGGGCCGGGGTTCGAGCCCGACGCCACGCTGGCGCTGCCGACCGCCAAGATTGCCGTGATGGGGGCCGAGGCGGCGGTCAACGCGGTCTACTTCAACAAGATCGAGGCGATGCCCGAGTCGGAGCGTGCGGCGTTCGTGGCGGCGAAGCGGGCTGAATACGACGAGGACATCGACATCGTCCGGCTGGCCAGCGAGCAGGTCGTCGACGCGGTCGTGGAGCCGGAGGACCTCCGAGCAGAGCTGGTACGCCGGTTCTCGGCGTACCGGGGCAAGGACCGCTCCTTCTCTCGCCGCCGCCACGGGGTCACCCCGGTCTGAGGGTCAGTACCCGCCCGCCCGACGCCGCCCCGGCAAGCCGACCCCGGAGACCGCGGTGGGCCGGCTCATCGGCTGAGGCTCGAGGCGGACGGGAAGGAGCCTCACGGCCAGCTGCGGGCCGTTGCACCGACCGCTGGCGGACGAAATGCGCTGGTCGGCTGGCGGGTGGTCCGGTTCACGTGGCACGACGTGCTGCGGCGACCGGCGTACGTCGTCGCAACCGTGCACTCCCACCTCGCCGCCTGACCCCGACCGGCTCACGCGGTCGAGGAACCCCACGCCGTACGCCGATCTCTTGGGGAGTCGCTTCGACCGCGCGCGGACAGTGGGGGTGGCGGACGGGGCGGCGCAGGCGGGCGGTATGGCGACCGATCGGCGCCCAACAGATCTAGCATGCGAGCGTGACCTCTGTGCTGCTGGCCGAGGACGACCCGGCGATCGCCGAGCCGCTCGCGCGTGCGCTGCGGCGGGAGGGCTACGACGTCACTGTGCGCGAGGACGGCCCCGGCGCTCTAAGTGCGGCGCTCTCCGGCGACATCGGCCTGGTCGTGCTCGACCTCGGGCTGCCGGAGATGGACGGCCTGGAGGTCTGCCGGCGGCTACGGGAGCGGGCGCCGCTGCTGCCGGTGCTGGTGCTGACCGCGCGGGCAGAAGAGGTCGACACCGTCGTCGGCCTCGACGCCGGCGCCGACGACTACGTCACCAAGCCGTTCCGGCTGGCCGAGCTGTTGGCGCGGGTGCGCGCGCTGCTAAGACGCGGCGCGAACGAGAGCCCGTCGGCCAACGGCGTACGGATCGACGTGGCGTCCCGCCGGGCCTGGCTCGGCGAGGATGAGCTGACCTTGACCAGCAAGGAGTTCGACCTGCTGCGGGTGCTGATGCGTGACGCCGGCTCGGTGGTCACCCGTGAGCGGCTGATGCGGGACGTGTGGGACGCCAACTGGTGGGGGTCCACCAAGACCCTGGACATGCACGTCTCGTGGTTGCGTCGCAAGCTGGGCGACGACGCCAGCCACCCTCGCTACATCACCACCGTGCGCGGGGTCGGGTTCCGCTTCGAGCTCGGCTGACTGGTGCAGCGCCGGCTGCTGGCCTCCACCCTGGCGGTCGCCTTCCTCGCCGTCGTACTGCTCGGGCTCCCGCTCGGCCTGGTCGGCTCGCGGCTGGTCCACGACCAGGCGGTCCAGCGGCTGGCCGACAACGCCGAGCGGATCGCAGTCGAGGTGCAGCGCCGCGAGCAGGCTGGCGGAATGATCGACCGCGACACGCTGGTCGGTCTCGCGCCCACCGGCCGGAGGGTCAGCCTCAGCGGCGCCCGCGAACCGGAGACGGTGGTGGGTGCGCTGATCCGCGGCGCCACCATCTCCGCCAGCGCGAAGCTGCCCGAGGGCGGCGCGGTCGTGGTCAGCAGTGACCGCAGCGAGGTGGACGAGCGAGTACGCCGGGGGTGGGCACTCGTCGGCGCGCTGGTGCTGCTCTCGACCGCGGTCGCGGTCGGCCTGGCCGTCGTGCAGGCCCGCCGCCTGGGCGAACCGCTGGTCGAGCTGGCCGTAACCGCCGACCGGCTCGGCTCCGGAGACACCCGCCCGCACCATCGGCGCTACGGCGTACCCGAGCTCGATCGGGTGGCCGAGGTGCTCGACCGCAGTGCCGACCGGCTGCGCGAGCTGCTGCGCCGCCAACGCGACTTCGCCTCCGACGCCTCCCATCAGCTGCGTACGCCGCTCACCGCCCTGTCGATCCGGCTGGAGGAGATCGCGCTCGCCGAGGACCCGGCCACCGTTCGCGCGGAGGTCGATGCGGCGCTGGCGCAGGTCGAGCGGCTGACCACGGTGGTCGACTCGCTGCTGGCCCGGGCCCGTGACAACCGGTCCGCGATGGTGGCGCCGGTGGATGTCGCGACACTGTTGCGCGAACAGGCCCGCGAGTGGCGCCCGGCGTACCGCCGCGCCGGCCGGACGCTCAACGTCACGGTGCCGCCACGGCTGCTGGCGGCGGCGACGGCCGGCGGACTTGGCCAGGCAGTGGCCTCGTTGCTCGAGAACGCGCTGACCCACGGGGCTGGAACGGTGGCCGTGCGCGCCCGCGAGTCGGGGGAGTACGCCGTGGTCGAGGTGTCCGACGAGGGCCCCGGCGTGGCCGAGGCCCTCGTCCCGCACGTTTTCCGCCGCTCGGTGAGCGGCGGGTCCGGTACCGGGCTGGGACTGGCGCTGGCCCGTGCTCTGGTGGAGGCCGACGGTGGCCGGCTCGAGCTGGTGCGGCCGCGGCCGCCTGTGTTCGCGGTGTTCCTGCCGGCCGTGACCGAGCCGGTGGAGAGCCCGGCGAGCGCCCTCTCGGTCCGGACCGGTCCCGCCTAGCGCGAGTTGGCGCTGGTGACGACCATGATCAGTCCCACTACGACGAAGGCCGAACCGATCCAGGTGCGGGCAGCCACCCGTTCGTGCAGCACCACGGCGCTGGCGGTCAGGATGCCGAGGTAGCCGAGGGCGTTGAACGGGTAGGCGACCGACAGCGGCACCCGCGACAGCGCGGCCAGCCAGATCACGGCCGAGATGGCGAAGACCGCGAGGCCGCCCAGTACGTACGGCGAGGTGGCGGCGGACACGGCGAGGGAACCGCCGCTCCCGAGCGTCGCCTCCTTGGCGACCCGCATGCCGTGGCGGAGCAGGACCTGGCCGACCGCGGCGATGGCCACCGCGGTGATCACGAGCAGCAGGTTGACCGGCGTCAAGTGGCGCTCCCGCCTCGGGGAATGGAGCCGCAGTGGGTCGTGGGCGATGTCTTCGACGACCGGATGGTGGTGCGTCGTACCCGGACGGTCGAGGGTGCTCATACGGCCAGCCTAACGGCGGCGTGGGACCATCGAGGCTGCGCCACAACAACCGGAAGAGCTGCGATCGACCTAGGTGGTGAACCGTGCTCGACCTGGGACTCAGCGAGGAACACGAGACGCTGCGCAAGACCGTCGAGTCCTTCGCCCGCTCGGTGGTGGCGCCGCGGGCCGAGGAGATGGACCGCACCGCGGAGTTCCCCTACGACATCGTGGCCGGGATGGCGCAGATGGGCCTGTTCGGTCTGCCGTTTCCCGAGGAGTACGGCGGGATGGGCGGCGACTACTTCGCCCTCTGCCTCGCCATCGAGGAGCTGGCCCGGGTCGACTCCTCCGTCGCGATCACGCTGGAGGCCGGCGTCTCGCTCGGCGCGATGCCGGTCTACCGGTTCGGCACCGAGGCGCAGAAGGTGCATTGGCTGCCGTCGCTGACCTCGGGCGAGGCGCTTGGGGCGTTCGGGCTCACCGAGCCCGGCGGCGGCTCCGACGCGGGGGCGACCCGCACGCGGGCCGAGCTGCGCGACGGCGAGTGGGTGGTCAACGGCACCAAGGCGTTCATCACAAACTCGGGCACCGACATCACGACGCTGGTGACCACCACCGCCGTGACCGGGATGCGTCCGGATGGCAAGAAGGAGATCTCGGCGATCCTGGTGCCGGTGCCCTGCCCCGGCTTCTCGGCCGGCAAGAAGTACTCCAAGGTGGGCTGGCACGCCTCGGACACCCGTGAGCTGGCCTTCACCGACGTCCGGGTGCCCGAGGCCAACCTGCTGGGCGAGCGCGGCCGCGGCT
>JBPCOX010000206.1:0-4339 GCA_050999825.1 Mycobacteriales bacterium | reverse complement strand
GTTCCGGCACCCGCTTCTGGTAGATCGCCTCGTCCTCGGCGCCGCCCGGATGACGCTTGAGCGTGGTGGGACGTTCATACAGCCCGCGGACCACGCCGTCCGCCACCGAGAGGTAGTAGTTGACCAGTTCGAGCTTGGTCTCGCCGCGGGTCGCCAAGTAGACCTTGTCTGGGTTGGTGACCTTGACGACGTGCGGCCCGGCCTCGAGCTCGACGTACGGCGACGGCATGATCGGACGGTACCCGGCACGGGAACGAGGTCGCGCACAGGAAGGGGCTCTCGACGTTAGCGGGCACGCCCGGACGCGGTGGGGGCATCTCGCTGCCGCTTGGGCGCTCGTCTTCGCCGCGGTCCACGTCTACTGGGCGCTGGGGGGCGAGATCGGGTTGGCTTCGTCCGCGGGCGCGTCGCTGGCGACCAGGCGACCGCTGTCGTTCGTCGTCTTCGGCCTGTGGGGAGCGGCGTTCCTCCTCCTCGCCGGAGCCGGGCTGGCAGGCGCGCTCGTCCGCTGCCGGTTCGCCGGACGGCTCGGGCGGATCGTGAGATTTCTCGGGTGGGCTGCGGGCCTCTTCCTGCTGGTCCGCGCGGCTGCGATCGAGGCGCTGCTGCTCACCGGCTGGTACGGCGTCAGGACCGCTGTCGGCCCTGCTCAGGCCCACGCGAGCCTGCTGCTCTGGAACCCCTGGTTCTTCCTCGGCGGTGTCTTCTTCGCGCTGGCCAGCCGGGACTGCCGTCGGCGAGCCGGGCTCCGCCGGCGATGACCGCGTTCCCGTCACGTCGCGTTCTGGAGCGTGCCCAGCCGGCGCGTCCGGGGGTTACTGCTCGCGCTGCGCCTGCGGGCCGACGTACGCCGTTCCCGGCGCGTCCGGTACCTCTGTCAGGCGGGAAACCGCTTCCCCGACCGTGTGCCGGGTCTGCTCCGACGAGCGGCTGACCACCGCGAGCTCACAGGCGGCCGCCACGCGGTCCTGGATCGCCTCTGCCTGTGCGGCGGTGACCTCGTGCGTCCGCACCTGGATCCGGACCCGCTTCTGCGCCTTGAACACGGTCACGGCGACAGGTGCCGCTCGAACACTGGAGGCGGGCTGCCCTGGCAGGTCCGGCACCGGGACGTCCAGGGTGAAGACCGCAGTCGAGCCGGTGTCGCTGATCCGCTTGACCTGGTCGTTCTCGGCGATGCCGCCCAGGCGCTCCTCGAGCGAGTCGAGCACGGCGCTGGTGACCGCGCCGGCCAGGACGGCGAACGCGGCGATGCAGAACAGGCACATGGTCAGCCCCGTCTGGTCGGTGGAGGCGGCGACGCTGCGGTGAGTGCGTCGAGGAAGGTGGCCATCGACGGGTCCTGGCGGCTGCTCGCGGTGCGCTGCCGGGACTGCAGCAGGGTGGTGAGAGCGGTGTCGAAGTCCGCCGTGGACACCCGTGGCGTCGCCGAAGTCGACTCCGACGTCGTAAGGGTCATCGCGACGACCGCGGCCTGCTGGCAGAGGGCCCCGAGGTCGGCGCCGGACAGGCCGTCAGTACGGGCGGCCACGGCGCCGAGGTCCACCTCGTGCAGCGGCATCTTGGTGGTGTAGAGGTCGAGCAGCCGCCGGCGCGCGGCGACATCAGGCAGGCCGACCGAGATGATCCGGGACAGCCGGCCGCCTCGGGTCAGGGCCGGGTCCAGGATGTCGGGGCGGTTCGTCGCCCCGATCACCATCACCCGGCCGTGGCCGCCGAGCCCGTCGATCTCGGCGAGCAGCTGGTTGAGCATCCGGTCGGCGTAGCCGCCCACCTCGCCGCGGGCCGCAGCCACCGCGTCGATCTCGTCGAGGAAGACGGTGCTGGGAGCGTTGTCGCGAGCGCGAGCGAACAGCCGGGCTACGTTCGCCTCGGACTCACCAACCCACTTGCTCGTCAGGTCGGCGGCCGTGATCGGGTAAAAGGAGCAGCTCGCCTCCGCGGCCAGCACCCGACCGATGGTGGTCTTGCCGGTCCCCGGTGGACCGGTCAGCAGGATCCCGCTCGGTGGGGCGATGCCGTACGCCGCGGCCTTCTCCGGGTCCTCGAGGAGCAGCTGCACCTGCTGGAGCTCGGCCTTGGTGGCGTCATCAAGGACCAGGCGGTCCCACGACCACTTCTCGACGGTCGGACGGTCCTTGCCGCCGCGGGCAGCGAGCGCGCCTAACAGGTGCGCTGTGGTGATCGGCACCTTGCCACCGCCGGCGGTGGCTTCGCGGAAGGCGGCCATCGCCGCCTCTGCGACGACGGCCGTGAGCGCCGCCGCGTTGACTCCTTCGGTGCGGCGGGCGATCTGGGCGACGTCCGCCTCGGGTGCGGTTGGCCGCCCCCGCAGCTGCGCGGTGAGGATGGCCTGGCGGGCGATGAGATCCGGCAGGTCGACGCGGATGTGCCGGTCGAACCGGCCAGGCCGTACGACGGCGGGGTCGAGCCGGTCCAGCGAGTTGGTGGCCGCCATGACGGCGAGCTCGCGCAGCGACCGGTACTGCTCGAGGCTGGTCAGCAGCTGGTTGACGACCCGGCGGTTCTCCTCGTTGGGTTCATCGTCTCGGCGAGCGGCCACCGAGTCGAACTCGTCGAAGAACAGCAGACACGGCACGTTGGCAGCGGCGTAGGCAAACGCGGTCGCCACGTTCTGAGCGGACTCGCCGACGAACTTGCTCATCAGGTCGGCGACCGACACCCGGACGAAACCCATCCCGAACTCGCCCGCGGTGGCCTGTGCCAGGAACGTCTTGCCAGTGCCCGTGGGCCCGTGCAGCAGCACCCCGTTGAAGGTGATCCGGTACGCATCCGCCTCGTTACTGAACGCGAGCAGCAGCCCGAAGGTGTCCTTCAGCTGCTCCTTCACCTCGTCCATGCCGCCGACGTCGACAAAGGAGGGCAGCTCGGCAGGCCCGTTCAGACTGAACCTCCGGCGCTTACCTGCGTCGGCGGGCGCCAGCGCCGGCGCCCCGCCGGCGCTCCGCGCCGAGCCGGTGGAGGTCGTAGTGGATGTGGTCCGGAGCGCGCCGGCCGGTGCCGAGCGGGTGCGTGCCGTCCCCGGCTGGCGCCGCGGGGCACCGCGGACGGCCGGCCGGCCCGGTCGGACCGGCGTCCCCCAGCCGGCGGGGGCGAGCTGCAGTCGGCCGAACGCGACGCAGCAGCAGATCTGCGCCGCGATCAGCCCGGCGACCGTCCAGCCGACCGGGTCGGGATAGCTGCTGACGTTGTTGAGCAACAGGAAGGCGACCAGAAAGACAAAGCCGATCACCGACATCATCACCACCCGCACCTTGCGGGCGCCGGGACGCCCGTTGTCGGCGGCGAGGACCAGCCAACCCGGCGGCCCCAAGACAGCGAGCACGCCGTCCACCCACCGGGATCGGAACCACCCGCCCCCCACCACCGGTCCGGGGCGGGGCGGCGATAGTAGACAAAGCACAGTGCTGCGATGGCGATCATGCCGAGTCCGCCGAGCACCAGCTCGGTCACCGTCTTGACCGTGCCGATCCACCGCCACGCTCCGGACCGCTTGATGAGCTCAACCTGGTGGGTCGGGTTGCCGTCGCGGTCGAGGACCGCCGCGCCGTCCACGTCGCCATCCGACTTCAGCCCATAGCAGCCGAAGAGGGGCTGGCCGGCCACGATGGCCGCCACCACCTTGACCCGCTCCGGGTGGGACAGATCCCGGAGCTTCTCGCACCGAGCCCGCACCGCGGCGACGGTCACCGTGGCACCGGCCGGTGCGGTCCTCGCCTCGCCGCTGTGCAGCGACAGCGGCCCGCTCTCCCCCGCAAAGCCGCGGGCCGCCCACGCCACGGGAACGGCTACGACGTAGGCCAGCACCAGCAGCCCGCAGACGGCGGCGAAGCGGGCGTACCGGCGGGCAGTGTCGGGCTGTTCGGTCACGTCTGCGGAGACTCACCAGGTCCGGTGGCGGCGGTGGAGACTTGCAAACGATGGTAGAGAGGTAACCACGCCGGTATGGACAGGCAGGCTCAGCCGTGGCCTCCCGGCGACGAGTCACGCCCAAGCCGGGTCCGGATCGCGAGGGTCGCCACTTCGTAAGGATGTCCGGGCTCGCGCCGCAGTGCGGCGGCGTGGTCCCCTTGGATGATGAGCGACCTAGACCGGACCGAGATGCCGAAGACCGACGACGAGTGGCGCGAGCGCCTGTCGCCGGAGCAGTACGCCGTCCTGCGCAAGGCGGGCACCGAGCGTGCGTTCACGGGCGCCTACAACGACCTCGACGAGCCGGGCGTCTACCGCTGTGCCGGCTGCCAGACCGAGCTGTTCACCTCCGACACCAAGTTCCACTCCGGCAGCGGCTGGCCGAGCTTCACCGAGCCGGCGTCCC
>JBPCOX010000177.1:0-3928 GCA_050999825.1 Mycobacteriales bacterium | reverse complement strand
GTGTGGAGAAGAGCTGTTTGCGCCCTTGCTGGCCTGGGCCGTGGTCATGGTCCGACTGTCCTACCCCTTGGGGGTGTGTTGAGCCTGGTCCCGGGCAGGGAGGCGGTCAGCTGCCGGCGACCGTCATCCCGGTCACCAGCATCGTCGCGCCGGCCACCGACGCGCCGAACGGGAAGAACCGCCGGTCGTCGCCCAGCGCCCGCACCGAGCGCAGCATGTCGAGCAGCGTCGAGGAAACCGTGACCTCGCGCACCGGCTCGGCTAGCTCGCCGTCGCGGATCCAGAGCCCCGTCACGCCGACGCTGAACTCGCCGGAGACCGGGTTCACCCCGGAGTGGACGCCCTTCGCGTCCTGCACGTAGAGGCCCGTGCCGGCGGCCCCGAGCACCTGTGCCGCGCTGCGCGTCACACCGGCGAAGAACAGGTTGCTGGGCGAGACACCCGGCGGCGTGCGGTACCCGCCGCGAGCGCCGTTGCCGGTCGAGCGCGCGCCGTTCCCCTGCCGGGCCGCCGTCTTCGCGTTGTGCAGGAAGGCGACGAGTACGCCGTCCGCCACCAGCACCGTGCGTCCGGTCGGGACGCCCTCGTCGTCGACCGGGGCGGCGGCCGGACCCTCCAGCAGCCGGCCGTCGTCGACGACGGACAGGCCGGCGTCCGCCACCTGCTCACCCATCGCCTCGGCCAGCAGCGACCGGCCCTTCTGCACCGCCTCCGCGCTGAACGCCGCACTCAGCGCGCCCAGGAACTGCGCGGTCACCAACGGGTCGAAGACGACCGGGACCTGCGCAGTCGCCGTCCTGACCGCGCCCAGCAGCCGGGTCGCCCGCTCGGCGCCCTCCCGCGCGGCCGCGGCCAGGTCGAGCTCGTCCACCGAGCGGCCCTGGGTCAGCCCGAAGCCGGTCTGGGTCTCGTCGCCGTCGCGGGCAAGCGAGGACACGTGCGCGTAGACCTCGCTGCCGGCGTACGCCGCCGACATCCCGGTAGTCGAGGCGATCGCCACCGCCGACCTGGCGTCGCCGTAGGAGGCCGACGCCACTCCGGTCACCCGGCGGTCCGCCGCGAGGGTCAGCCGCTCGAGCTCCATCGCGAGCTCCACCTTGCGCGCCGCCGGCACCGCCTCGAGCCCCGGTACGTCGATGCCGGCCAGCGGCTCGGCCGACGCTGGCGGCGGCAGCTGGTTTCCCGGGTCCGGCGAGGCGAACGCGGCGTTGGAACGAGCCTCGCCCAGCGCGAAGGCCAGCCCCTCCGGCGACACGTCGGCGGTCGAGGCGAACCCCAGCCGCCCGTCGACGATCACCCGTACGCCGACGCCGCGAGTCTCCGCCGACGACAGGGTCTCGACCTCGCCCTCGAAGACGTCCACCGACGTCTCGACCGAGTGGCTGGCGAACGCCTCCACGGCCTCGCCCGGCCGGGCGCCCTCCAGCGCGCCGGTGGCGAGCGCGAGCAGGTCTTCGGTGTTCACCCGCCGGTCCCGCCGACCGTCAGCCGGGCGATGCGCAGGGTCGGCGTACCGAAGGCCACCGGCACCCACTGCCCGCCCTTGCCGCACATTCCCTGCTTGAGATCGAAGTCGCTGCCGACCGCATCGACCAGCGCCAGCGTGCGCGGCCCGTTGCCGATCAGGTTGGCGCCGCGGACCCGGCGACCCAGCTCGCCGTTCTCGATGAGGTAGGCCTCGGTGACGCCGAAGACGAAGTCACCGGTGGCCGGATCGACCTCGCCGCCACCGAGGCCTTCGGCGTACAGACCGTGCTGGACGTCGGCGATGATCGCCTTCGGGTCGGACTCGCCGGGCAGCACCAGGGAGTTGGTCATCCGCGGCTGTGGCACGTGGGCGTAGGACTGGCGCCGGCCGTTGCCGGTCGAGGTGGTAGCGAGCTTGGCCGCGGAGATGCGGTCGCTCATCACCCCGGCCTGCACACCGGCGTCGAAGAGCACGGTGCGCTGCGCCGGAGTCCCCTCGTCGTCGAAGCCCAGCGAGCCCCAGGCGTTCGGCACCGTCGCGTCGTCGACACCGGAGAACAGCTCGCTGCCGACGCGCTGCCCGCGGGTGCCGGCGTACACCGTCGTGTCCTTCGCGATCGCGTCGGCCTCGAGCCCATGACCGCACGCCTCGTGGAAGAGCACCCCGCCACCGCCGGCGTTGAGGACGACGGTCATCTCCCCGGCCGGAGAAGGGTCGCTGTCGAGCAGCCGCAGCGCCTGCTGCGCCGCCTTCTCGCCGATCGACTCCGGCGCGATCTCGTCGAAGAGCTCGAGCCCTGCGGTGGCGCCGGGGCCCTCGAAGCCGGTCTGCACCAGCCCGTCGCGCGCCGCCACGACCTGCGCCATCAGCCGGACCCGGGTCCGGCTGCTGTCGGAGAGGTGCCCGAGCGAGTTGGCCAGAAAGATTCGCTGGTGGACGCCGGCGTACGACGCGGTGACCTGGCGCACCTCGCCGCCCTGCGCCCAGGCCGCCTCCTCCACCCGCCGGGTGAGGGCGACCTTGGCCGCCTTGTCGGCGTTCGCCGGGTCGAGCCGGACCGCGTGGCGGACCGGCGGCGTGGCCGCGGTCAGGTCGGCCACCGTGGCCGCCTGCGCGCCGGTGAGGGCCGCAGCGGCCGCGCGCGCGGCGCCCAGCAGCGAGTCGCGAGTCAGCACGTTGGTGTAGGCGTACGCCGCCTGGGCGCCCTTGACCACCCGTATGCCGGCCCCGAGGTCGCGGCCGCTGCTCAACCGCTCGACCCGGTGGTACTCGATCGCGATCGAGGAAGAGTCGCGCTGTTCGGCGTACACCTCGGACCAGTCGCCGCCACTGCCGAGAGCCAGCGCAAGGACGTCGCGGACGTCGGACTCGTCGAGCACCGCACCACCCTAGGAGGCGGAGCGACGCCCGCTACCCTGCGGCCTCGTGTCGGGCTTCAAGTCGTTCGTACTGCGGGGCAACGTGGTCGACCTCGCGGTCGGCGTGGTGATCGGCGCGGCGTTCACCGGCGTCGTCAACAGCTTCGTGAACGGCCTGATCAACCCGCTGATCGGGTTGTTCGGCACCGGCAACTTCGACAGCTTCGCCTACCACGCCGGCACGGGCAACAGGCACGTCTTCGCCTACGGCAAGGTGCTGACCGCCCTGATCAGCTTTCTGTTGACCGCCGCGGTGCTGTACTTCCTCGTCGTACGACCGGTCAACGCCCTGCTCGAGCGCTACCGGACCGAGCCGGAGGTCGAGTCGCCGACGAAGGAGTGCCCCGAGTGCCTGAGCGCGGTTCCGAACGCCGCCCGGCGGTGTGCCTTCTGCACGGTGGAGCTCCCCGCCACCTCGTCTCAGCGGTCGTGATGGGGCGGGCGCTCGTCGAGTAGGCGGCGGTCGCCGTCCTCCTCGGGCCGTTCGCCCCAGCCGGCGTCGGTGTCGTCGGTGGTCTGTTCGGGCGGCGACTCAGTCAACGTCGCCGGACTCGAGCCGGGCCAGCCGCTCGTCGCGAGGCAGCGGAGCCGGATCTGCGCGATCTGTCGAGGCCATCAGTACGCCGACAAGGTCGCGCTGGCTCAGCATGCCGAGCACCTCGCCGTCGACTACCACCGGCAGGTGCCGGATCCAGCGGTCGGCCATCTGCCGGGCTGCGTCGGACACCTCGGTCTCCGGAGTCACGGTGATCAGATCGGCCGTCATCACGGCGCTGACCGGCGTCGTCTCCGGGTCCATACCGCGGGCGACCGCCTTCATGACATCCCGCTCGGTAAGGATGCCCCGGAGCTCGTCGCCCGACATGACGAGCAATGATCCGGTCTGTTGGGCCCACATGCGCGACGCCGCGGACCGCAGGGTGTCGGCCGGGGAGTCGGTCACGGTCGCCCGCGTCATGACCTCGGCAACCTGCACGCGATCCTCCCTCGCCTGGCAGGGCAGACTACGCGCCACGCGGGAGCCGCACAGCAGCCTTCTCGA
>JBPCOX010000174.1:0-4640 GCA_050999825.1 Mycobacteriales bacterium | reverse complement strand
GCGACGCCTGCTGGTCCCGAGAGTCGCGCACGACCTGGCGACGCTCGACCCGGCGCCGCCGGGCGCGAGCCAGTCCACGCAGCAGCATCGACAGCCCGATCCCGAAGACCAGCGCGGTCGCCAGGCCGGCGAGGAACAGGCCCGTGGTCGACACGTCGCCAACGGAGATGCCGAACACCTCCGGTGTCGGGGAGATCTTCCGTGCCTCGCTCAGCAGGACGCCGGCCGTCAGCCCCCCGGCGACCAGCATCAGCAGTAGCCCGAGAAGCGCCATGGCGGGTCCCTTCCGTGCGGGCAGGAGTCCGTGGCCGGGCCCCCGCATCCGATGTTGGATACCCGATCATCGGCCCCGCTACGCCGTGCCCGGCCCGAGTTCGTCCAGCAGCTCGCGTAGGAGCCGGCAGGCTGCCCTCTTGTCCAGTGGAAGGTTGCCGTTGCCGCACTTGGGCGACTGCACGCATGACGGGCAGCCCGTGTCGCACCCGCAGGACGCGACGGCCTCGAGCGTGGCGGACAACCAGGAGCGTCCGGCCCGATAGCCCCGCTCGGCGAAACCGGCGCCGCCCGGCGAACCGTCGTAGACGAAAACAGTGGCCCGGCCGGTGTCGGGATGCATCGGAGTCGACACGCCGCCGATGTCCCAGCGGTCGCAGGTCGCGAACAGCGGCAGCAGGCCGATCGCGGCGTGCTCGGCGGCGTGCGCAGCCCCCGGCACGTCGGCCCACCGCAGGCCGGCTCGCTCGAGCAGCGCCGGCGTGACCGTCCACCAGACCGCGCGGGTGCGCAGCTGGCGCGGGGGCAGGTCCAAGGCGACCTCGGCCACGATGGCGCCGGTGAGAGGCATGCGGCGTAGGTATCCCACCACCTGGCTGGTGACATCCACGGTGCCGAAGTGCAAGGAGGCGTCGGGAAGTCGCTGGGTCTCGAGGAGCTTCACCACCGCGATGTCGGTGCGGTCGCGGGCGCAGGTGTAGTAGTCCGGGTCCCCGCGCTCCACCAGCGCGACGTTCCCGGGAAGGTCGAGCGACTGGACGAGGTAGGACTCGCCCTGGTGCAGGTAGACGGCGCCGTCATGCACGGTCGAGTGGGCGGCCGCCGTGTCCACGGTGCCCAGCAGCCGGCCGGTCGAGGCCTCGACCAGCCGGACCGGCGGACCGCCGATGCCACGGAGATCGGTGAGGTCGCAGGCTCGGTCGCTGCGGGTCCAGAACCAGCCGGTCGGCCGGCGGCGCAGTAGGCCGCGGGAGACCAGGTCGGCAAGCACCGGCTCCGCCGTCGGCCCGAAGCGGTCGAGGTCCGCCTCGGTCACCGGCAGCTCGGCAGCCGCCGCGCACAGGTGCGGGGCAAGCACGTATGGGTTGTCCGGGTCGAACACGGTTGCCTCGACCGGCCGGCCGAACAGCGCCTCCGGGTGGTGGATCAGGTAGGTGTCCAGCGGGTCGTCCGAGGCGACCAGCACCGCCAGCGCCGGCTGCCCCGCCCGCCCGGCCCGTCCGGCCTGCTGCCAGACCGATGCCACCCGGCCGGGAAACCCGGCGAGCACCACCGCGTCGAGGCCGGCGACGTCGACCCCCAGCTCGAGAGCCGACGTTGCCGCCAGCCCGAGCAGGTCACCTCGTTGGAGCGCGGCCTCCAGCGCCCGCCGCTCCTCGGGCAGGTAGCCGGCGCGGTAAGCCGCCACCCGGTCGGCCAGCTCCGGCGCCGCCTCGAGCAGCGCCCGCTGGGCGGCCAACGCGACCGTCTCCGCTCCCCGGCGGGATCGCACGAAGGCCAACGTGCGGGCGCCCTCGACGACCAGGTCAGTGAGGAGCTCGGCGGCCTCTGCGGTGGCGGGTCGGCGTAACGGGGCGCCGGCCTCTACCGAAGCGTCCAGCAGGGGCGGTTCCCACAGGGCGAAATGGGCGGCGCCCCGCGGAGAGGAGTCCTCGCTCACCGCCTCGACCGGTACGCCGACCAGCCGGCTGGCCGACGCCGCGGGGTCGGACACCGTCGCCGAGGCCAGCACGAACGTGGGGGCCGCGCCGTAGCGCTCGCACAGCCGGCTCAGCCGCCGGAGCACCGCGGCCACGTGCGAGCCGAAGACGCCGCGGTAGCCGTGACACTCGTCGACCACGACGAAGCGGAGCCGGCGTAGGTAGCTCGCCCACCGCGGATGCCCGGGCAGCAGGCTCCGGTGCAGCATGTCGGGGTTGCTCAGTACGAGGTTGGCGTGCGCCCGGACCCAGTCGCGCTCCGCCCACGAGGTGTCGCCGTCGTAGGTGGCGGCCCGCACCGCGGCTAGGTCGAGAGCTCGTACCGCGCGGAGCTGGTCAGCGGCCAGCGCCTTGGTCGGGGCCAGATAGAGCGCGGCGGCCTCACCCTCGACCAGCGCTGAGAGCACCGGGAGCAGGTAGGCCAGCGACTTCCCGGACGCGGTGCCGGTCGACACGATGACCGACCGACCCGCCGCGGCCAGCTCCGCGGCCCGAGCTTGGTGCTCCCACAAAGCCGGGATGCCGACCAGCGCCAGCCGGTCGACTACCACCTGCGGCACCCACGGCGGCCAGTCGGCCGTCCGGCCGGCCCTGGCCGGAACCGACTCGAGGTGGGTAAGCCGGCTCCAGCGAGCCGGGTCGCGCAGGAGGCAGCCGAGCGACGTGGTGCTGCCCGCTAGCTCCGGCATCGCAGCGGATGCGAGGGAGGTCGGCATGGGTTGCGAGTCTGGCACCGCCCTCCGACATCGCCTCGACGGCGAGCCCGTGCATGATTAGATCTAGCCGCACCGAGCCGGCAACCGGTTGTACGCCGCTGGAGGAACGCGTGGATCTGTCCCTGTCGACGAGGACCGAAGGCGACCGCACGATCGTGGTCGTCGGCGGCGAGATCGACGTCTACACGGCGCCGAAGCTCCGCGAGCAGCTGATCGACCTGGTCGCCAGCGGGAGCTACCACTTGGTCGTCGACATGGAGAGCGTCGAATTCCTAGACTCGACCGGTCTCGGTGTCCTGGTGGGCGGGCTCAAGCGGGTGCGCGCCCACGACGGCTCACTCCGGCTGGTGTGCACGCAGGAGCGCATCCTCAAGATCTTCCGGATCACTGGGCTGACCAAGGTCTTCCCGATCCACTCGTCGGTCCAGGAAGCCATGGCGGCGACCGACTGAGCCGTCGGCTTAGGCCGCCCCGACTGATCCCGTACACTCTGCCGCGCCGGGCGGCTGTCAGTCCCGGCGCTCCGACTCCCGGCTGTCCCTCGTAGCGCAGGTCGGTCCGCCGTTCCCCCGCGTCGAAGCCAGCCAGTGTCGCACTTAGGAGGACGTATGCCCGGGGTCACCCTCGCCGCCGCCGGCGATGGGCCGCTGACCCACGTCGGTGGGGGCGACTACGCGCTCGTCGTCGCGGTCGCCGTGGTGGCCGTGCTGGCCCTCTTCGTGGCCCTGGGCCTGGTCCGGGAGGTCCTCGCGGCCAGCGAGGGCAGCCCCAAGATGGTCGAGATCGCCCGGGCCATCCAGGTCGGGGCCGAGGCCTACCTGCGCCGCCAGTTCCTCACCTTGTCAGTCTTCGTCGTGGGCGTCTTCTTCGTCCTGCTGCTGCTGCCGGCAGAGGACGGCAGCGTGCGCATCGGCCGGTCGGTGTTCTTCGTCGTCGGCGCTGTCTTCTCAGCGCTGGTCGGCTTCGTCGGGATGAGCCTCGCGGTGCGCGGCAACGTGCGGGTGGCCGCCGCGGCCCAGGCGTCCGGCCTCAAGCGGGCGCTGCGGATCGCCTTCCGCACCGGCGGTGTGGCCGGCATGTTCACGGTGGGGCTGGGGCTGCTCGGCGCGGCCGGCGTACTGCTGATCTACAACGACAACGCGCCGGAGGTGCTCGAGGGCTTCGGCTTGGGCGGCGCGCTGCTCGCGATGTTCATGCGGGTCGGCGGCGGAATCTTCACAAAGGCCGCCGACGTTGGCGCCGACCTGGTCGGCAAGGTCGAGCAGGGCATCCCCGAGGACGACCCGCGAAACGCCGCCACCATCGCCGACAACGTCGGTGACAACGTGGGCGACTGCGCCGGCATGGCCGCCGACCTTTTCGAGTCCTACGCCGTCACGCTGGTCGCCGCGCTCATCCTGGGCAAGGCGGCGTTCGGTTTCCACGGGCTGGTGTTCCCTCTCATCGTGCCGGCGATCGGCGTGATTACCGCGATCATCGGCATCTACGCGGTGGCGCCGCGCGACGGTGACCGCAACGGCATGGCCGCGATCAACCGCGGCTTCTTTCTCTCCGCCGTGGTATCGGCCGTGCTGGTCGCGGTCGCGGCGTTCGCCTACCTGCCGTCGTCCTTCGCCGGTTTCCCAGGTGGCGTGGTCGAGGGAGCCAAGGGCAACCCACGCGTGATCGCGATCGTCGCGGTGCTGATCGGGCTGGTGCTCGCCAGTGCCATCCAGCTGCTCACCGGCTACTTCACCGAGACCAACCGCAAGCCTGTCAAGGACATCGCTCGCTCCTCGCTGACCGGTCCGGCCACCACGATCCTGGCGGGCATCTGGGTCGGCCTCGAGAGCGCGGTCTACTCCGCGCTGCTCATCGCCGCAGCCGTGTACGGCGCCTTCCTGCTCGGCAGCGGCTCGGTGACCGTGGCGCTGTTCGCGGTGGCGCTGGCCGGCACCGGCCTGCTGACCAC
>JBPCOX010000167.1:0-9964 GCA_050999825.1 Mycobacteriales bacterium | reverse complement strand
CGCTGCCGAATCCGGTGGGCCCACAGGTGTAGGTGCGCCCGTCGGGTGCCGTCTCGATCAGCGGCTCCGCCTCGTCGCGCTGGGGGTCGGCGGCCACGCTGGCGGAGAAGGCCAGCCCGTTGGCCGGCGCCGAGGGGACGGTGGGCTCGCCGGCCGCTCCTGCCGTCTTGATCGTCAGCGTGCCGGTGTAGTCCTGCGCGTTCAGGTTGACGAAGCCGCAGGCCCGCACCTTGTAGTCACCGGGGATCAGGTTGGAGGCCGTGACGGTCTCGGTGGTGCTGGCGGTGTCGCTCGAGCCCACGCCGCCGCCTTCGCCGCCACTGGTCGTCGGGCCGTCGACGGTCAGGATCTCGTCGCTGGTCTCCTCCATGCCCGACGAGGGGGTCCACGTGATCGAGAACGTGAACATCGCCGTCACGTTGGTGTACGTGCCCGCCGGCACGTTGACCGTGATGTCGTGCGTGTCCGCGCCGGCGGCGTCGCAGGAGCTGGTCGGGTTGGAACCCGGCAAGATGGTGCCGTCGAAGTTCACCGTGGCGGTCTTTCCGACGGTCGACGGGACAGTGACCGACTGGTTCGCGTCATTGGGATCGGCCTGGCTTTGGGTGGCGGTGAATGTCGGTACGGCGACGGCCACTGCAGCGGCGGAGACGAGGGCAAGGGCCCGACGACGGCGCATGGAGCTCCTGGTGGGTACGGGCGGACCCGGAGCGCTGTCGCGCCCCGGGAAGGGTGTTCGGCGGGAGAATCGAGCGGAACTGACTGCGCCCGCACTCTAGCCGATTACGCCGACCAAGGCGACAGATCGGGCGAAAGTGGCTAGTCGGTCGGGCCCAGAAGTGCCCGTTCGGCCAGTCCCAGCGGCAGCGCGCCGCTGCCGGCCAAGTCGTCATGGAACTGCTTTGCCGTTCCTCTGCCAGATCCCCTGTACCGGTCCCGGATCCGGCGGATCTCCAGCGCGCCGGTGAGGTACGACGAGGCCTGGGTTGGCCAGGCGCAGTAGCGGGCCACCTCGGCCCGCGCCGTCTCCTCGGATAGCGACGCCTTGGTCGACATAAACGTCACCGCCTCCTCCACGCTCATCTCGCCCAGGTGCAGCGAGGTGTCAACCACGATCCGTGCCGCTCGGAACAGCCGGGCGTCGACCGAGGCCAGCGCGTGCCGCGGGTCGGTGAAGAAGCCCTCCTCGAGCAGCAGCTCCTCTGCGTAGAGGGCCCAGCCCTCTGTGAAGTACGACGTCTGCAGCACCTTGCGTACCGGCCGGTCGGAGCTGGCGGCCAACCACGCCAGGTGCCAGTGGTGGCCGGGATAGGCCTCGTGCACGGCGATGGTCGGGATCGACGCGTAGCTGTTGGTCGCCAGCCGCTGCGCCACCTGCTCCGCAGTGGCTCCGGCCGGCGGGAACGGGACGAAGAAGTGCCCCGTACGCCGGTCGGAGAACGGCGGTGGCTCGACGTAGAAGGCGACCGCGAGCACCGAGCGCTGAAACGCCGGCGACGCCACGACGGCGCACGACTCACCATCGGGCAGCGTCACCAGGTCGTGGTCGCGGCAGAACGCCCTCGCCCGCTCGGTCCAGTCGGCGTAGGCCTCGCGCATCGCCTCCGGGGTCGGCGGATGGTCGGCGTTGAGCTCCTCGAGCAGCGCCCGCCAGTTCTCGCTGCCGCAGATCTCCGTCGCCCGCCGGCGCAGATCGGCGGCGAGCTCGTCGTACGCCGCCCAACCTCGATCGCGCAGCTCGCGAGCGCCGTAGCCGAGGCCCTCTGCCTCGCGCAGGATCGCGCTGTAGCGCTCCTCGCCGATCGCCCACTCGCCGGTGGCCCGCTCCGCCAGGTCCTCGAGGAAGGTGGCGTACTCCTCGCAGCCGGTCGCGGCCACCTCTCCCGCCGCCGCCAGCGCCCGGCGACCGTCCTCGTCCGACACCTCGGCCGGCAGGTCCTCGCGCAGGTAGCCGACCGCCCCGCGAGCCTGGCCGAGCGCCCGGCGTACCAGCAGCGGGGAGGCCAGCTCGGGATCGAGGTTCGCCCGCCCGGCGGCGAGCAGGTCGGGCATGGCGCGGAGCCGGGCGGCCGCGTCCACGACCAGCTCGGGCTCGGGGCGCAGCCGGTGCAGCAGCGCGGTGAACACCCCGCTCAGGGCCGGGCCGGTATAGGTGTCGGGCGACCGGCGCCAGTCCGCCCAGTCGCGCACCACCGCGCGTCCGCGCAGCCGCATCAGCACCAGCTCGCGGTCGATCCGCTGCTCCGGGCCCAGGCCGGCCGGATCGATCCCGGTCAGCCGCGCCGCCCACCGGTCCTGGGCGGCCGCCCGCTCGGCGAAGCCGTCGGCGGTGAGGTCGGGCAGCCGGTCGTCATGCCCCGGTACGCCGAGCGCGGTCGCCGTCGTCGGGTCGGCCGCCAGCTCTTCGGCGACGAACTGGTCGAGAAGGCGGTCGAAGTCGCTGTCGGTCTGGGTCACGCGCCCCGACGATGGCCGAGCCTCCCGAGGATGGCAAGCCGCGACACCCCGGTGCGATCATGCGGAGGTGACCGACTACGAGGAGCGGCTCGCGGTCCCGGCCTGGTGGTGGCCGGTGGCCGCCGGCATCGTGGGGCTTCTCGGTGCCGAGTTCCACGTCGGCCTGCCGCTGGCCTGGAAGGTCGGGACCTACGTGACCTTCGGCGCACTGGCGGCCGGCCTGCTGGCCTTCGCCGGTGCCGCCCGAGTCGGCGTTCGCAACGGTCAGCTCGTGGCCGGACCCGCCACGCTGCCGCTGCGGTACGCCGGCGAGGTGCGGGTCCTCGACCGGGCTGCCACCAGGGCACTGATGGGGCCGTCGGCGGATCCGGCGGCCTACACCTACACCCGCCCGTGGCTGGCTGGCTCGGTTCGGGTCGAAGTGCGCGACCCGGACGACGACACGCCGTACTGGCTGGTGGGGTCCCGGAAGCCGGACCGCCTGGCCGCGGCGCTGGAGCGGACGAGGGGCCGCAACTAGGCCTTGCGCGTCATGCCCCCACCCTCGCGCGGCGGCGCAGGACGCGCCCCTTCAGCGCCCGCGGCAGCGAGCGGTCTGAGGACCAGGGCGCGTACGGCGCCATGGTGAGTGTCGCCAGGGATACCAGGACGACGTCGTAGTTGACCCGCCAACCGGCGAAGGCCGCCCACGCGGCCTCGCGGTCGGACCGCAGCGCCATGCCCGCCCCCTCCAGCGCCGCACAGACCGCGTCGTACTCGTTCCGGCAGACGGTGATCGGGTCGGTCGGCGCCGGGTCGGTCGGGTGTGGCAGCCGGTAGAAGGTGGCGTCCGGCGTAGGGCCAGGTAGCCGGCGCGGATCGTCAGTTCCGACGTGACGTCGCGTGGGGCGTCCACGGTGGAGGCCCGCAGGCTGGCGGCGTCGAGTACCGCGCCCGCGGCCGTCACCCAGGACTGGTCGGGCTGAGGCGAGCGGAAGAACGTCAGTGCCGGAAACGAGGTGTGGGTCTCCTCCAGCTCGATGAACCAGTCCTCCCAGCCAGCGAAGAACTCGCCCAAGGCGTCCAGGTTGCTCAGCACGGAGGCCCGGATGAGCAGCTCGGCCCCGCTGGGCGGTTCGCCGGCCCGGACCGCGAGCTTGGCGACCATCGCCTCACGCCGCGAGAAGGCGCCGTACAGGCTCGGCAGGTAGGTGATCAGCAGGGCGAGCAGCACCAGCCCGACCGCCGCCTCGGTGATGGCCAGCAGGATCAGCACCGTGGTGTGCGGCGCCACGAACCCCAGGGTCACCAGCGAGGAGCCGGACAGTACGAGGTCGTACGCCGTCGAACCAGCGCCAGCGGCCCAGAGCATCGCGGCGTAGCCGAGCCAGACCAGCACCAGCCACATCTGCAGCAGGACCAGCAGCGACACCGGCGCGTAGGACGCCATCACGGCGTCGCGCTGCTCGTAGCCGGCGGCTCGACCGAGCCGCAGCCGGTAGAGCCCGCGAACGGCAAGGAACACCACCCGGGTGAGCCTCGCCGGGACCGCCCGCGGCAGCACCACGGTCCGTACGGCGGAGGCCGCCGTCAGCGCGACCACCGCGAGACCGGCTAGGAAGACGAGAACCCGCAACGCCGTCAGCGCCGCCTCCCGCACCAGCCCTCCCCCTGTCGCCGCTGCCGCCGGCCGGCGCAGTCTGGCAGCCGGGCGCGGAGCGGTGTCAGGCCGGGCGTAGCAGGGGAGGGAGCCGACATGTCGGCATCGACGACCAAAGCGCAATGGCGGATGTTCGGCGGGCTGAGTGCCGTGCTGGCCGGTCTGGCCGCCCGCAAGCTGCTCGCGACCGTGTGGACCAAGCTGACCGGTCGCACCCCGCCCACGAACCCCGCCTCGCCCGACACCACCTGGCCGGAGGCGATCGGCTGGGCCGCCGCCAGCGGCGTGGTGATGGGCGTGGCCCGCCTGCTGGCGACCCGCAAGGCCGCCGCCACCTGGGCGAAACGGAGCGGCAAGCTGCCGCCCGGCCTCGAGGAAGTCACCTAGGCCGGGGGCGCTCCCGGGCGTCCGGCCTGGTGGTGGCCATGGTTCCGTCCGCCACGGCGATCACGCAGGCCAAGAGCTTCACGTTGGTGGCGCCGGACGAGGAGCGGGCGAAGATCGACGTTGGTCCGCGGGGGCCGAGCCTGGGCGACATGTTGGTCTTCGGCGGCCCGCTCAAGATGCGTGCCAAGCCGCAGACCACTGGGCGCCTGGACGGCCACTGCGTCACCACGAGCAACCCGTCAGGTCCTGACGAGCAGCGCCAGCAGTGCATCATCACCGCCACTACCAACACCGAGGGCGGCGACGAGATCCAGCTGCAGGGCGTCGGCCGGGTCTTGGCCGAGGACGTCGAGCTCAGCGTCACCGGCGGCAGCGGCAGGTACGCCAACGCGCGCGGCGAGGCGACTCTGGATTTCCGGACCAAGGGCCGGGTCGTGATCCACTTCCGGCTTATCCCCTAGCCCAACCGTCTCGCGGCGAACTGCACCGCACCTCGCGGGAGGCAGCCGCGCAGCCGGGTCAACCGCGCAGGCTCTCCAGCTGGTCGGCGTGCTGCTCCAAGTGGTCGACGAGGAACTCCTCGACGATCTGCGCCACGGTCATCGACCCCAGCGTGGAGTGGTGCCCGACCAGCCGGAGCTGCTCGGCCGAGAGCCGCTCCAGCACCTGCTCGACCTCGGCCACGCCACGGTCGACCTCGGCGAGCAGTCGGTCCTGGTCGTCGTGGCGGCCGGCCGCGATCCGTTCGATCCGCGAAGGGTCGCTCTTCACCCGGCCGAACGGCGCATCCGCGCCCGCCGCCACCAGCGTCTCGATCTCCGCTACCCAGTACGGGACCATCTCGGCGCAGTGCGACAGCACCTGGCTGCTCTCCCACTGCTCACCGGTGGCGTGATCAGCCCCGGTCAACCGCGCCGGATCCACCGCAGCGGCCGCCGCCCGCAGCCGACCGGCCGCCGCCCGCAGCCGGCGTACGGCGTCGCTCATGTCGCCCGCTCGGGCCGCACCCGGTCGGGATCAGGGCGCCAGGGCGGCAGCCGCGACTCGACCACGGGGTTGGCCAGCACGCCGAGCCCCTCTACCTCCAGCTCGACCTCGTCGCCCGGCGCCAGCCAGGGATAGGTCTCCTCGCCGTGGCTGAGCGAGAGCTCGAGAATGCAGCCGGTGCCGCAGGTGCCGGAGCCGACCACGTCGCCAGCGCGTAGCTCGGTGGACTCGGCGGCGTAGGCCAGCATCTCGGCGAAGCTCCACCACAGCGTGTCGAGGTTGCTGCGGCTGTACTCCCGGCCGTTGACCCGCGCGGTCATCGTGGCCGCGGGGACCGTCCGCAGCCCGCCGGGCGCGAACTCGTCCATGGTCACCAGCACCGGACCCAGCGAGGTTGCGAAGTCCTTCCCCTTGACCGGCCCCATCGACTGCGCCATCTCCCGGACCTGCACGTCGCGCGCGGACCAGTCGTTCATCACACAGAACCCGGCCACGAGGGGGTCGGCGTCCGCAGCGGACACGACCGGCCCCGAACGACCGATCACCACCGCTACCTCGAGCTCGAAGTCGAGCCGCTCGGAACGGGGTGGCACCGGCACCGAGTCCCCTGACCCGATGACGGCGGCGGGGTTGGAGAAGTAGAACACCGGCATCTCGTACCAGTCGGGGTGCACGTCGAGCCCCCGGCGTACGCGCGCCGTCTTGACGTGCTGCTCGAAGGCGTAGAAGTCACGCACGCTCGGCGGCGCGGCGATCGGCGAGAGCAGCCGGACCTCGGCCAGCGGCACCGCGTCGCCGGTCCTCGGCGGCCGCAGGCCCGGGTCGACGCGGGCGGCCATCGCCAGGTCGAGCAGCGCCGCCTGGCCGGCGCGCCCGGTGCCCACGGCGGCCGGCACCACCCGGTCGCCGTCGACGACCCCCACCAGAACCGAGCCGCCATGCTCGTAGCGCGCGATCTTCACGGGAGGCTCCAAAGCGCAGGGAGGCGGTCAGCGTAGGGGCTCACCGCCGGGTGCCGGAGCGGGCCGGGTGGCACAGTCGCAGCCGATGCAGACCTTCCTCCCGTACGCCGACTTCGCGGCGAGCGCCGCCGTGCTCGACGACCGGCGCCTGGGCAAGCAGCGGGTGGAGACGTTCCAGATCCTGCGCGCGCTCGTCTTTCCGGCGTACGCCTGGAAGAACCATCCCGCAGTGCGGATGTGGCGCGGATTCGTGCCGGCGCTGGTCGGCTACGGGCTGGCGACCTGCTCGGAGTGGCAGCGGCGCGGCTTCGCCGACACCGTGGCCGCGTCGATGCTCGAGTTCACCGGAGGTTTCCCGCCCGACCTCGGCCGGCTGGCGGTCCGCGGCCAGCTGCCACCGTGGCTGGGCCTCGCTCCGCTGCACGTCAGCCACCGGTCCGCCCTGGTCCGAAAGGAGCCGGAGCACTACCGGCGGTACTTCCCGGACGTGCCCGACGACCTGCCCTATCTGTGGCCGCGGGCGGTGTTCCCCCGGTGGCCGGTACGCCGGCCCGCTGGCCGCGCGATGTCGCTGGCCCAGGCGCTCGCCACGCTGGGCTTCGACGAGCCGCGCCCCGGCCAGGCGGAGGCGTACACCGCCCTGTCGACCGGTCGGGACGTGCTGCTCGCGATGCCGCCCGGGTACGGCGGCTCGGCCGCGGGCCTGCTCGCGGGGCTGGCCGGGGACGGTCCGACCCTCTGGGTAAGCCCGTCATCCGGACGCGGTGACCCGACGGACGCGCCCGCACCGGTCGCCCCGCCCGAGGGACCGCCGCGGCCGTTTCGGGAGACGTGGCCGGGAACTGCCGGCGCAGAGCCGACCGCCCGCGCGCCCGGCCCCGCCGACCTCGTCGCGCTGGCCGAGGAGGTGTCCGCCGCACCGGACTTCGTCTTTCTCTCGCCGGCCGCGCTCGGCGAGCCGGCCACCGCGGCGCACCCGGCCCAGGTCCGCCCCGGCCGTACGGTGGTCGACGACGCCGCTGCGCTGTCGCCCCACGACGCCGCCGCGGTCGCGACCGCCGTACGGGAGCTGGGCTCCTCGCCGGTCCTGGTCGTCACCGGACCCACCGACGGAGAACGACGAGTGGAGCTCGGCCGGCTGCTGGGGCTGACGGGCCCTGTTCATGCCGGCGGCGGCTTCGACCGGCCCACCACCTGGCTCGGCGTCCGGATGGTGGGCCGGGGGGCGGCGCGGGCCAGAGCAGCGGCCGAGCTGATAGCGGGCGCGACCGGCCCGGGCCTCCTTCTCGCCAACGGGCGCCAACAGGCGGACCGGCTGGCCGGGTCACTGACCCGCCGCGGGCTGCGCGCCGGGACCATCGCGGCCGGGATGCGAGCGAGCCGGCAGGCGACGACGCTGGCCGCCTACCGCACCGGCGGGCTGGACGTGCTCGTGGTGGCGGACGGCACCGCCTCGGAACTCCACCGGGGGGTCGGCCGGGCGCGGGTGCACTTCGTCCACCTGGCCGGCCCGCCGGCCGACCTCGACGCCCTGCACGACATGCTCGGGCTGGCCTCCCGCCGCGGCGAGCCCGCCGCCTCGGTGCTCCTGCTGACCCCGGACGAGCTGGCGGAGATCACGTCGCCGGGGCTGCCGGCGCGCGAGGCGCTCGGCCGGTACGCCGCCGGCGACGGCTGCCGCCGAGCCCTGCTGCTCGACCACTACGGCGAGCCCGTGGCGGTCCCCTGCGGCCGCTGCGACCGCTGCGCCCCCGAATGCGGGCCGACGCCGCTGACCGCCTCTTGAGGCTAAGGCTTGTACCAGCCACCGGTACGCCGGCTGTGCAGGTCTGCGATCAACTTCTCGCCGAGCATGCGGGTGTCGCGGCGGTTGAGCTCGGCGCCCGCCACCGCGCCGGCCAGGAACGGCGCCAACGTGGCGGCGTTGCGGCCGGCCCGGCGCAGCAGCCGTGACCGCAGCTGCCGGCGGGCCGCACCACCGAGGACGCCGGACAACCCGCCCGGCGCCAGGGGGTCCACGCCGCGACGAGCAGCCCAGGCCGCCGCGTAGGCCATCGCGCGTTCGGTCGGCGTACCGGGCTGGGCCTGGCCGAAGATCTCGTGCAGCTCGGCGACCAACTTGAGCTCGATGGCCACTACGGCGACGGTCTCCGCCGCCAGCTGGACGGGTGCACCGAGCAGCATCGGCGGAGCCGCGAACTCCACCGCAGCCAGCGCTCCGCCCGCGGCGCCGACGGCGGCGGTCGCCTTGCTGGCCGCACCCACCAGAGTCGCCGCGATCTCCGGTTCGGACCGGCCCGGGTGCTGGTCTCGCAGCGTGGCAGCATTGCGAACCGGCACTGCCGGCGCTACCTCGAGCACTACGTCGACCAGCCAACGCCCGCTGGCGAAGGCGCCGGCGCCGGCGGGGCCCAGGCTGCGCGCCAGCAGAGCGGCCAGCCGACCGATCAGCCCGGCCCGGGCACGGGTGTCCATCGGCTCGTCGCGCGTGATCCGCGCTACCAGCGCCGGCAGCTCGCTCCGGCCCGGTCGCGCCCTCGACGGGTCGCTCGAGTGCTCCGGCCCCGGCTCGGAGCTCAGGCCGCACACTCCCGGCAGACGAGCGTGTCGTTGCGGCTGCTCGCGAGCTGGCTGCGGTGGTGCACGAGGAAACAGCGCGAACAGGTGAACTCGTCCGCCTGCCGCGGCAGCACCCGGACGGTCAGCTCCTCGCCGGAAAGGTCCGCGCCGGGCAGCTCCAGGGACTCGGCCAGGTCGGCTTCGTCGACGTCAACCGTGCCGGCCTGCGCCTCCGCCCGCCGTGCCTTGAGCTCCTCGAGGCTGTCCTCGCTGACCTCGTCTTCGTTCGTGCGTGGGGTGTCGTAGTCAGTAGCCATGTATGGCCCTCGCTCTCGTCGTGACTGCGGGGGATGTAACGCGCCGTCTCCCGGTTTCGATCCCGGACCAGCAACGGTTCGCCGCCGCGGCCGCGGGACCGATTCCCGCTGCGGCGAGGCGCGAACGCAGCGGACGGTTAACGTTCGGTAACCCCCGCCGCAGCGGCTGGGAACATATCCCGATCGGAGCTCCATGGCCGTCTACGGGCTCGGGCCGCGCGTGCCGTCCATCGACCCCACCGCCTTCCTGCATCCGGACGCCACGGTCATCGGCTCGGTGACCCTCGGACCTGAGTGCAGCGTTTGGCCCGGCGCCGTACTGCGCGGTGACTACGGCGAGATCTCGGTCGGCGCCCGTACGTCGATCCAGGATGGCTGCGTCATCCACGCCACCGAGGAGCATCCGACCCGGATCGGCGCGGACTGCGTCGTCGGCCACATCGCGCACCTGGAGGGGTGCACCGTCGAGGACCACTGCCTGATCGGCTCGGGGTCGGTCGTGCTGCACGGTGTGGTAGTGCGCAGCGGGGCTCTGGTCGGTGCCGGCGCAGTCGTCCCCAACGGCGTGGAGGTCCCGGCGCGGGCGATGGCGCTCGGCGTACCAGCCAAGATCCGCCCCGATGCGGTCGAGCCCGGCGCCTTTGCCGAGGGAGTGC
>JBPCOX010000123.1:0-7073 GCA_050999825.1 Mycobacteriales bacterium | reverse complement strand
CCGCCACCAGCTGCGGGTGCTCCAGCTGAGAGACATGGCCGCCGTCCTCGATCACGAGCAACCGAGAGCTGCGGATCGTGCGCTGAGCCCGGGCGGCCAGCCGGATGCTCACAATCTTGTCGTGGCGTCCCCACACGATCAGCGTCGGAACGGTGATCCGGGCGGCGCAGTCCCACAACCCGCCACGACCCCGCCGCAGGTAGCCGGCCACGAGGCCACGCAGTGACCCGAGCAGCGCGTCGGCCGTCCACGCCAACTCCTCCCGCCGCCCGACCTCCCGGGCCGCCTCGGCCAGCCGCTCGGGCGGCACCCGGCCGACATCGTGGAAACAGCTCTCGAGCACGGCTCGGCTGCGCGTCTCGGCATCTACCTGAGCCAGCCGGCGGCGGGCGGCGCCGGCGGTACCGGGGAGCAGCAGGAGCAGCAGCTGGGAGTCGCCGGCGCGTTGCGGGCGCAGGCTCGGCAGCGCCGGCGACACCAGCGTCAGTGTCCGGACGAGGTCGGGCCGGGCCGCTGCCAGCCGGACGCAGACCGCGCCGCCGAGGGAGTTGCCGAACAGGTGCACCGGCCCGCGCCCAGACGCCTCCAGGTTGGCGACGACGGCCCGCACGTGCGCCCCCAGCCGGTAGTCCCCGTCCGGCGGCGGGTCCGACCAGCCGAACCCGGGCAGGTCGAGCGCCTCGCCGGCGAGGCGAGGCGCCAGCAGGTACATGAGGTCGGTCCAGTTCGTGGACGCGCCGCCCAACCCGTGCACGTACAGCGCCGGCTCGGCACCGGCTGGGCTCGACGTACGCCGGACGAACAGCCGATATGCGCCGGCGCTGACATGCTCCCCGGGCCAGGTCGGCAGCGGGCGCTCGCCGACGCCGGGCAGCTCCGGCAGCTCGGTAACCGGGTATGCCACGTCTACCGAGGCTACGTCGCCCCACGTCAGCCGGTGTAGCCGCCCCGGGGGCCCAGCAGCGGGCCAAGGCGTCGGTTGACGGCGTCGAGGGTCGCCCGGACCGCGGCCTGCCGCACGTCCTGGCGCACCGCGGCGGCGCCGGTGAGCCGGCTGCTGCCGGTGGCGCTCATCATGGTCAGCGAGACCAGCAGGGTGCTGTCCGAGCCGACGGACGTGAGCTCCAGCTGCTCGATCTCGAGCCGGACCACACCCGCAGTCAGCTGCTCGACCGCCCGCAACGTGGCACCGGAGACGGCGCGCAAGGTCCCGCTGGAGTTCGCCGTACCGACCGCCAGACCGGTGACCTCCCGGCCCGCCACGCTCAACGTCACGGCGCAGTGGACCTCCAGGCCCGACACGCGCATCCGCAGCCGGCTGATGACCGGCCGTGGCGGGGCAGCGGCCTCGTCCGGCGACGGTTGGACCCGTTCGGGTGCCCGGGCGACCTCGACCGGTTCCGGGGCGGCCGGCGCGGGCGCCCCGGTGTCATGCGCGGCGACAGCCGGCGGTGGCTCGTCTGGAGCTGGGGGGACGACCGGTGCGGCGACCGGCGGCGGTGTCTCGGTCAGGGGCGAGGCTGCGGCCGCCGGCGGCTCGTCGACCAGCCGCACCCGGTCAGTATCCACACCGACCCCGAAACCGGAGCGCAGCAGCTCGGCGACCCGCTTCGCGACGACCGTCTCGTCGGTGCCCTCCTTCATGGCCAGGTGCAGCGTGCCGATGCCGCCATCGGTGGACGGCTCGATCCGGGCCGCCGAGACGCCGGGTACCGCGCGCAGCGCGGCCACGATCGCGGCGGGGTCGGCGGGGGACACCTGGAGCTCCTGGAGAACGGCGGCGCGACCGGTGATCCGGCCGTCCGCAGCCTGGCACAAGGCCAGTCGATCGGGCATCGGCGAGGCCAGGGACCGGCTTGAGGCGCTACGCCGTACGGCGCGCCGACGCCCGCTTCGCCGCCGGCTTGGCCGGCTTGACCGGCTTGGCTGTGGTGGCAGCCTTGCGGCCGGCCGGCGGCTTCTTGGCCGACGTGACCGAGGTCGGTGCCTCCTGGGCAGCGGCGGCCGGCCTCCGGGTCGGCCGCTTGGCCACCGGAGGCGCCGCGGCGTCGACCTGCGCCCGCTTGCTCTTGGCCGCGTCCACGCTGGCGCGGAGCGCGGCCATCAGGTCCACGACGGCCTCCGGTCCGGCCGGCGCACCGGGCGGCGTGACCAGCTCGCGACCGGCGACCTTGGCCTCGATGAGCGTCTGCAGCGCCGCGCGGTAGTTGTCCGCGTACTCACCCGGTTCGAAGTCACCGGCAAGGGTCTCGATCAGCGACCCCGCCATCGCCAGCTCCTGCGGGCGCACCTCGACGTCGTCGTCGAGGAAGTCGAAGTCCGGCGTACGGACCTCGTCCGGCCACAGCATCATCTCGAGCACGAACACACCGTCACGCACCCGCAGCGTCGCCAGCGACTCGCGCTGCCGCAGCGCCACCTTGACCAGCGCCACCCGGCCGGAGGACTCCAGCGCATCGCGGAGCAGCACGTAGGGCTTGGTGCCCGCCGCCTCCGGGGCCAGGTAGTAGCTCTTGGCGAAGAAGATCGGGTCCACCTGCTCGAGCGGGACGAACTGCAGGACGTCGATGTTGCGGCTGGTGGTGAGCGGGAGGTCCGCGAAGTCCTCGTCGGTGAGCACCACCACCTCGCCGGTGGACATCTCGTAGCCCTTGGCGATGTCGCCGTACGACACCTCCTGGCCGTCCACCGAGCAGAACCGCTTGTACTTGATCCGGCCGCCGTCCTCCCGGTGCACCTGGTGGAAGGAGACGTCCTTCTCCTCGGTCGCGGAGTAGAGCCTGACCGGGATGGTCACCAGTCCGAAGGAGACGGCGCCCTTCCAGATGCTGCGCATGGGAGCCTCGCGAACCTGGGGAAAGATAGGTGAAGATCATCGTACTCGTTGTCGCCGCTGAGCGGCCAGGGGAGGTGGTAGGACGGGCAGGTGCCGCAGGGTGAGAGAGAGCCGCTGCCCGACCTGGTGCGGCCGATGCTGGCCACGGCGGGTGAGCTGCCCCACGACGAGGACGCGTTCGGCTACGAGCTCAAGTGGGACGGCGTGCGGGCGGTCGTCTACGTCGATGGTGACACCGTGCGCACCCTGACCCGCAACGACCGGGAGGTGGCCGCGACCTACCCCGAGCTCGGGAGCCTGGCCGGTGCGCTCGGGGGCCGGTCGGCGGTGCTCGACGGTGAGATCGTGGCCTTCGACGACGGCGGACGACCGAGCTTCGGCATCCTGCAGGCCCGCATGCACGTCACCAGGGCGGTCCAGGTCGAGCGGCTGCGCCGCAGCGTTCCGGTCAGCTACCTGGCCTTCGACCTGCTGCACCTGGAAGGTCGCTCGACCCGCGGGCTGCCCTACGCCGAACGCCGGGCGCTGCTCGAGGCGCTGCCGCTCGGGCATCGTTCCATGTCGGTGCCGCCGTACTTCCGCGGCGGTGGCGCCGACCTGCTCGCCGCCAGCCGCGAACGCGGCCTCGAGGGGGTGGTGGCCAAGCGCCTGGACTCGGTGTACCTGCCGGGGCGCCGTTCCCCGGCCTGGGTCAAGGTCAAGAACCTGCGCACCCAGGAGGTGGTCATCGGCGGCTGGCAGCCGGGCGAGGGCCGCCGGGCCGCCACCATCGGCTCCCTCCTCCTGGGCGTGCAGGCCGAGCGGGGGCTGGTGTACGCCGGCCACGTCGGCACCGGGTTCACCGAGTCGACACTGCGCGACCTGCGCGACCGGCTCCGCCTCCTGGAGCGGTCGTCCAGTCCGTTCGCCGACGTCGTCCCCCGTCCCTTCGCCCGCGACGCCCGCTGGGTAGAGCCGCAGCTGGTCGCGGAGGTCACCTTCGGCGAGTGGACCCGCGAAGGGCGGCTACGGCACCCGTCGTACCGCGGGCTTCGGGTGGACAAGGCGCCGTCGGAGGTGGTTCGTGAGCCCTAGCAGCATCAAGGTGCCCGTCGTCGTCGGGGGCCGGTCGCTCTCCCTGTCCAACCTCGACAAGGTCCTCTATCCCCGTTCCGGGTTCACCAAGGGCCAGATGCTCGACTACTACACCCGGATCGCGCCGGTGCTCCTGCCGCACCTCGCCGGCCGGCCGCTGACGTTCAAGCGCTACCCGGACGGGGTCGAGGGCCACTTCTTCTTCGAGAAGAACGCCCCCTCGCACCGACCGGACTGGGTTCGCACGGCGGTGATCGCCACTCCCGGCAGCACGAAGAACCGGGAGACGATCAGCTACGCGGTGGTCGATGACCTGCCGACGCTGGTGTGGGTAGCCAACCTGGCCTCCCTCGAGCTGCATGTGCCGATGTGGCGGGTCGGCCCCGATGGCCAGGCCCAGGCGCCGGACCTGCTGGTCTTCGACCTCGACCCGGGGCCACCGGCAACCATCGTCGAGTGCTGCCGGGTCGCGGCGCTGCTTCGTACGGCGCTGGCCGAGGACGGGCTGGCGGCCCAGCCCAAGACCAGCGGCTCCAAGGGCTTGCAGCTCTACGTCGCGGTCGCCGGCGGGACCGATCCGGGTCGCACCTCGGCGTACGCCAGGGCGCTGGCCGAGCGGCTGGAACGGGCCGAGCCGGCGCTGGTGGTGTCACGGATGACCAAGGAGCTGCGCGGCGGCAAGGTGCTCGTCGACTGGAGCCAGAACAACCCCGCGAAGACGACGGTGGCCGTCTACTCGCTGCGCGCCCGCCCCTACCCGACGGTCTCGACACCGGTCACCTGGGCGGAGGTGGAGGGCTGCGCGGTGGCCGGGAACCCTGACCTGCTCCGGTTCACCAGCGACGACGTGCTGGAGCGGGTGAGCCGGGACGGCGACCGCTTCGCCCCGCTGCTCGAGACGCCGGCACCGCTGCCGTAAGCACCGCTGCGGGCACTACCGGCGGACACCGTCCCGGGCGAGCTGTCCCAGCCGGCTGGACTCGAGCCCTTGCAGCAGGTCCGCCACGTCGGAGTAGATCTCCACAGCGCCCGCTTCCCGCAGCTCCGCCGCGGAGATTCCGCCGGAGAGCACGCCCATGCACGGCATGCCGGCCTTGGCCGCCGCCTCGACGTCCCAGACCGTGTCACCCACGAGCACGCAGTCCGAGGCGTGCAGGCCGGTCTGCGCCAGCGCCGCCTCGAGGATGTCGGGGGCCGGCTTGGGGGCATCGGCGTCCGCCGAGGTGGTCACCGCGCTGACCAGGTCCTCGCAGCCCAGTGCCGCGATGAGGGCGCGTCCACCTCCTCCTGCTCGGCGCTGCTGGCCAGGACGACCTCCAGGCCGAGTCCGGCGGCCGCAGCAGCTCCGTCGCGGCGGGAAACGACTGCAGCTGCTCGAGGTGGGGCGCGTAGAAGTGCCGATGCACCGTGGCCACCCGCTGGTCGTCCTTGTCGATCAGAGCCCGCACCAGGAGGTCGGCGCCCATGCCCATCTTTTGATGGATGTCGCTCATGGCGACGGTGTAGCCCGCGGTCCGGAAGGCGTGCCACCACGCGAGAACAAGCGGGGTTGGTGTCGACCAGCGTCCCGTCGAGGTCGAAGAGGACGCCGCACCGCCGGCGGGGGTTCGAGGTCATGTGTCCCGCCTACCCGCGCGGGTACGGCGCCTCGCACCCGACCAGCGAGTTTCCCAAGGAGGATGAGATGGCCCAACGGGTCCCCCCGGCCGAGCTGTCCGACGACGACCTCGAGCGCGACGTCACACACCTGCACGAGACCCGGCACGAGACCTTCCTCAACGGCTCGCAGGACGCCCTGGAGGCGCACACCGGACGGATGCTGGCCCTGGAGGAGGAGTACCTCCACCGCTTCCCCGACCGGGCCGCCCCCGATCCAATGCGGGTACGGGCGAGCAACCGCCGGCAGTCGAACCAGTGACCAGCGCGGGGATGGCGGAGAGGACATCGCAGTGACCGAGATGCCAGGAGTCGATCCCTTCGACCCCGAGCTGGAATCGGCTCGGCTCGGCCGTACGCCGGCCGGACCTTCCAACGCACCGGTGGAGGCCGATGAGGCCGACACCGCTGACCAGGCGGCCGTCGTACCGATCGACGAGGACGAGTACCGCTGAGGCTGCACTAGCCTGGTTGCCGGCAAGCCCGGTCGTCGGAGGCGGAAGGTGGCTGCGGTGGAAGTCAAGATCGGTGTGCTCTATGCGCCGCGCGAGCTGGTGCTGGAGAGTCCCCAGGCACCTGCCGACATCGAGAAGGCGGTGCACGAGGCGCTCCGCGCCGACCTCGGCGTACTTGCCCTGGTCGACGACAAGGGTCGCCGGGTGCTGGTGCCGGCGGACAAGCTCGCCTACGTCGAGATCGCCGACAGTGAGATGCGCCGTGTCGGCTTCGGTGCCATGTGACTTGTGTGGTTGAGTGCAACCCGCCAGGGAACAAGAGCGCCAACTGAAATCCGTCGAGCAGGAGGACTCCCCATGATCGGCCTGATCATTGGTTACATCATCATCGGTCTGATCGTCGGGGCTCTGGCCCGGCTCGTGATCCCCGGCCGCCAGAACATGGGCATCGGGATCACGATCGCGCTCGGGGTCGTCGGCGCCGTAGTCGGTGGCCTGATCACCCGGGCGATCGTGGGCGACGGCCACAATTGGATCTCGTTCATCGTCTCCGTGGCGGTAGCCGCATTGCTGGTCTATCTCTTCTCGAGCATGGGGAGCCGCAACAAGGCTCGCATCTGACATCGCGGTGACGAAAGCCGCCGCCCTGCGGGGCGGCGGCTTTCGCGTGTCGACCCTGCTGAGCTCAGCCGGACAGCCCCAGAGCAGCCATGCGTTGGAAGTGCGCGTCGGTGAGCCGAGCCAGCAGCCGCCCGACCTCGGCGAGGTCGCCACGACCCCCGACGATCAGCCGGGCCAGCGCGTCGCGGTCTGCGGCCACCCGTTGCGCCGAGGTCAGGGCCTCGCCCACCAGCCGCCGTGCCCACAGCGCCAGCCGACCGGCCAGCGCCGGCTCCGCTGCGATCGCGGTTCGGACCCGGTCCACGGCGAAGGCGGCGTGGCCGGTGTCGGCCAGCACCTCCAGAACCAGCTTCCTGGTGGTCTCGTCCACGTAGGCAGCCACCTCCCGGTAGAAGTCGGCTGCGATGCCGTCGCCGACGTAGGCCTTGACC
>JBPCOX010000058.1:0-3402 GCA_050999825.1 Mycobacteriales bacterium | reverse complement strand
TGCGGGTGCTGCCGCGGTTTCTCCAGTCGATGGAGGCGCTGGCCCCGAAGCTGGCCTCGCCGCCGCGCATCGCCCAGGTCACGCCGGCGGTGGGCGAGAAGCGCCGTACCGTCGCGATGCTTCGCGGCTGCGTCCAGGGCGCGTTCTTCCCAGACGTCAACGCTGCGACGGTCCGGGTGCTCGCCGCCGAGGGCTGCGAGGTGCTCGCGCCGCGCGCGCAGGGCTGCTGCGGAGCACTGTCCGCGCACTCGGGTCGCGAGGAGGAGGCGCTCGACTTCGCCCGGGCGCTGATCCGTTCGCTCGAGGACGTCGACAGCGTGGTGGTCAACGCGGCCGGCTGCGGGTCGAACATGAAGGAGTACGGCCACCTGCTGCGCGACGACCCCAGGTGGGCAGGGAAGGCGGCGGCATTCTCGGCCAAGGTGCGCGATGTGACCGAGCTGCTCACCGAGCTGGAGCCGGTGGCGCCGCGGCACCCGCTCGAGGTGACCGTGGCCTACCACGATGCCTGCCACCTGGCGCACGCCCAGGGCATCCGCAAGCAGCCGCGCGACCTGCTGAGCGGCATTCCCGGTCTGAAGGTCAAGGAAATTGTCGAGGCCGAGATCTGTTGCGGCTCGGCCGGGATCTATAACCTGCTCCAGCCCGAGCCGGCTCGCGCGCTGGGGGAGCGCAAGGCCCGCAACGTCTTGGCCACGGAGGCGCAGATGCTGGTCACCGCCAACCCGGGTTGCTGGATGCAGATCGCCACCACTCTGGAGTCCATGGGTCAACGGCTGCCGGTCGCGCACACGGTGCAGGTTCTCGACGCAGCAATCCGCGGCGTACCGGTGGCCCGGCTGCTCGATGAGGCGACCTCAGGCCCCGGTACGGCCGTGCCCCGCCCCGGCTCGTCAGCATCCGCCGCCGGCCCCGCGCCGGTCTCTGTCAAGGGGTAGCGATGTACAAGCAGGTCTTCGCGCCGGTCTCCAACTCCCTCGCGCTCACGTCGATCTTCGCCGCGCTGCCGCTGGTCACGCTGTTCGTGCTGCTCGGCGTGCTCAAGCTGCGGGCATGGGTCGCGGGGCTTCTCGCACTCGCGGTGGCGATCGTCGTCGCGATCGCGGTCTACTCGATGCCGGTCGGGCAGGCCCTCGACGCGGGACTCGAGGGGGCGGCCTTCGGGCTCTTCCCGATCATGTGGATCGTGATCAACGCGATCTGGATCTACAACATGACCGTGGAGACCGGCCACTTCGACGTGCTGCGCCGCTCCTTCGCCAAGGTCAGTGACGACCAGCGGATCCAGGCGATGATCGTCGCGTTCTGCTTTGGTGCGTTGATGGAGGCTCTCGCCGGCTTCGGTACGCCGGTGGCGATCAGCTCGGTCATGCTGATCGCACTGGGCTTCCGGCCGATCAAGGCGGCGACCATCGCGCTGGTGGCCAACACCGCGCCGGTGGCCTTCGGCGCCCTTGCCACCCCGATCGTCACGCTGGCCTCGACCGCGGTGACCGGCGGCGCGTACAGCGTCGACCAGCTCGGATCCATGGTGGGCCGGCAGACGCCGATCCTGGCGGTCCTTGTTCCGTTGGCCCTGGTGGGGATCGTGGACGGCATGCGCGGCGTACGGCAGACGTGGCCGGCGGCGCTCGTCTGCGGCATCACGTTCGGCATCGCGCAGTACCTCTGCTCGAACTACATCTCGGTGCCGCTGACCGACATCGTCGCGGCGCTGGTGTCCGCGCTGGCGCTGATCGGCTTCCTGCGGGTCTGGCAGCCGGCGGAGCGCTACAGCGAGGAGCAGGCGTACGCCGACTCGCCGGCGACGGGTGGCCGGCTGCGGCCGCGCCCCGTCGGGGGCGGCATGTCGGAGCAGGTCGACCCCAACTTCGTCGCCCGGGTCCGCAACGCCGACAACGATGTCGTGGACCCTCCGCGCGAGGTGGCACGGGCCTACGCGCCGTACCTGATCATCATCGCGATCTTCGCGCTGGCCCAGCTTCCGTTCCTCAAGGGAACGGCACCGACGAAGGTGGGAGAGTCCGGCACCGGACTGGAGTCCGTGACGCAGTTCTTCCACTGGCCGGGACTTCACCTCCTCACCTCGGCAGGCAAGCCGCTGGGTCTCCAGAACTTCAGGTTCAACTGGCTCTCCGCCGGCGGCACCCTGCTGCTCATCGCCGGGCTGGTCACCATGCTGGTGCTGGGCGTCGGCATGCGGCGGGCACTGCACGCGTACGCCGCCACGCTGAACCAGCTGAAGTGGGCGATCGTCACGGTGATGGCGGTGCTCGCACTCGCCTATGTGATGAACGCCTCCGGGCAGACAGGCACGCTCGGTCGCTGGATGGCGGGTGCGGGCGGTCTGTTCGCCATCCTCTCGCCGATCCTCGGCTGGCTCGGCGTCGCCGTGACCGGGTCCGACACGTCGTCGAACGCCCTGTTCGGCGGCCTGCAGGTCACCGCGGCCAAGGACGCCGGGCTGAACCCGCTGCTGATGGCGGCCTCGAACAGCTCCGGTGGCGTGCTCGGCAAGATGGTCTCCCCCCAGAACCTCGCAATCGCGGCCGCCGCCGTCGGTCTGGAGGGTGCCGAGGGCGAGCTGTTCCGCCGGGTGCTGTTGTGGAGCTTGGGCTTCCTGCTCTTCATGTGCGTGCTGGTCTACCTGCAGTCGACCCCGGTGCTGTCCTGGATGGTCGTCGGTCCGCACCCCTGAGCCGGTCGGCGTACGCCGGGGGAAACAATGAGGTCCGGTCCCCCGGGAGGCTTCTTCGTGCTCACACCCGTCTTCGCCTCCGTCGCCGACGTCCGCGGGCGGCTCGCCGCCGCCGGCTACCTCACCGACGACGCGATCGCCACGACGGTCTTCCTCGCCGACCGGCTCGGCAAGCCCCTGCTGGTGGAGGGACCGGCCGGCGTGGGCAAGACCGAGCTGGCGAAGGCGGTGGCCGCCGCGACCGGCTCCGAGCTGATCCGGCTACAGTGCTACGAGGGCCTGGACGAGTCGCGGGCGCTCTACGAGTGGAACTACAAGAAGCAGCTGCTGCGCATCCAGGCGAGCAAGGACAGCGCCGACGGGTCCGGCTCCTGGGACGCGATCCACGACGACGTGTTCGCCGAGGAGTTCCTGCTGTCCCGGCCGCTGCTCACCGCGATCCGGCGCACCGAGCCGACGGTGCTGCTCGTCGACGAGACCGACAAGGCCGACGTCGAGGTCGAGGGCCTGCTGCTCGAGGTGCTCTCGGACTTCCAGGTGACCATCCCCGAGCTCGGCACCATCACCGCCGCCCGCCGGCCGCTGGTCTTCCTGACCTCCAACGCAACCCGTGAGCTGTCCGAGGCGCTCAAGCGGCGCTGCCTGTACCTGCACCTGGACTACCCCAGCGCGGACCGCGAGAAGGCCATCGTGCTGTCCCGGGT
>JBPCOX010000190.1:0-4106 GCA_050999825.1 Mycobacteriales bacterium | reverse complement strand
AGATGACATAGAGGAAGGCGAAGACGTAGTAGCGGATCTGGGTCTGCGCCCAGCCCGCACCGACCGGGTCGACGCCGCATTCGTAGGTGAGCCGCTTCTCGCGGGTCGGCAGATGGGGCCGCAGCAGGCGGTTGGCGGTGAAGGCGACGACGAGAAAGCCGACGCCGAGCAGGAAGAGCAGCCCGACCATGGCGTAGGAGCCGAAGTAGCCCTTCACGGCTGGCATCGTAGGCCGGCCACTCGGGCTGGACGGCCGCCCGGCCCTGCAGCCGGCCCTGGGCGGCATACACACCGGCCGGCCCGGAACCCACGACGGCCACTTGGAGCATGTCGCCAGCCTGCCACGCGCCCCACGGCGGACAGGCCTACGGTTGACCGAGCGTGACACCAGGACGTGAGGGGACCGGAATGGGCGATTCGCTGCACACCGTGGCGAGGCAGATGGTGGCCGAAGGTCGCGGAATTCTCGCCGCGGACGAAAGCATCCCCACGGTGACGACCCGGCTGGAGAAGGCCGGCGTACCGCCCGACGGGGAGCACCGCCGCGCCTACCGGGAGATGCTCGTGACCACGCCGGGCCTCGCCGAGGCGATCAGCGGCGTCATCCTCTTCGACGAGACGCTGCGGGCGCGGCTGTCCGACGGGCGCACCTTCCCCGAAGCGGTGTCCGCGGCCGGCATGCTCCCGGGCATCAAGGTCGACACCGGTGCCAAGCCGCTCGCCGGCGCGCCGGGAGAGACCGTTACCGAGGGGCTCGACGGGTTGCGGGAGCGTTTCTCGGAGTACGCCGCCCTCGGAGCGCGGTTCGCGAAGTGGCGTGCAGTGATCAAGATCGGCGCCGGCCTGCCGACCGACAACGCGCTGCACGCCAACGCGCACGCCCTCGCCCGGTACGCCGCCCTCGCGCAGGAGGCTGGCCTCGTGCCGATCGTCGAGCCAGAGGTGCTCATGGACGGCGACCACGACCTGGACCGCTGCGCGGCCGTGACGGCGACGACCCTGAGGCAGGTGTTCGACGAGCTCGCCATCGCCGCCGTCGACCTCGGCGGCATGGTCCTGAAACCCAACATGGTCACGGCCGGCACGAAGGCGTCGCGGCAGGCCAGCGTGGCGGAGGTCGCGCGGCGGACGGTCGAGGTGCTGCGTTCTGCCGTACCGGCCGAGGTTCCAGGAATCGCCTTCCTCTCGGGCGGGCAACCGCCGGAGGTGGCCACCGCGCACCTCGCCGCGATGCAGCGGCTCGGGCCGGCGCCGTGGGAGGTCACCTTCTCCTTCGGGCGGGCGCTCGTGGACCCGGCGCTGGCGGCCTGGCACGGCGACCCCGACTTGGTCGAGGCGGGGCAGGCGGCGCTGCACGAGCGCAGTGCCGCCAACGGGGCCGCCCGCCTCGTGACGGCAGGGCCGCCCGGCCCGAGCTGACCTTGCCCCGGCGGCCGGGCCGGGGGCACCGCGCCGTGCCGTCGGTGCGTGCATGGCCGCGGGACCCTGGACCTTTGGGCGCTGCCGGTGCACCATTCGATCTAGGCAGGCGGATGCGGCAACCACGCTTCGCCAACGCGCGCAGCGTCCGCAACGCGATCGAGCGCGCCCGGCTGCGCCAGGCCAACCGGCTGGTCAGCGCGCAGGGTACGTCGGTGACCAAGGAGCAGCTGCAGACCCTGGAGCCGGCCGACTTCCTGCTCAGCCGGGTGTTCGCCGAGGACGGCGACGACGGCGAGGAGGACGGCGACGCCAGCCCGACGGAATGAGGTCGCCTGTCAGCGAGGTCAGCGAGCATGGCGGCGTAGGATCGGCGGTCACGAGGAGGCTCTCTCAGGTGACCAAGGCGGTCCGACAGCTCGACCGGGTGGTGGTTCGCTTCGCCGGCGACTCCGGCGACGGGATGCAGCTCACCGGCGACCGCTTCACCTCGGAGACCGCGGCCTTCGGTAACGACCTGTCGACGCTGCCGGACTTCCCGGCCGAGATCCGGGCGCCGGCCGGCACGCTCGCCGGCGTCTCCGGCTTCCAGCTGCACTTCTCCGACCACGACATCATGACGCCGGGCGACGCCCCGAACGTCCTGGTCGCGATGAACCCGGCGGCCCTCAAGGCCAACGTCGCCGACGTACCCAAGGGCGCGGACATCATCGTCAACACCGACGAGTTCACCCCGCGCAACCTGGCCAAGGTGGGGTACGCCGCCAACCCGCTCGAGGACGGCTCGCTCGCCGAGTACCAGGTGCACCAGATCGCGCTGACCTCGATGACCGTTCAGGCACTGGCCGAGTTCGACCTCGGCAAGAAGGAGGCCGAGCGGGCGAAGAACATGTTCGCCCTCGGGCTGATGAGCTGGCTCTACAACCGGCCCACCGGGGGCACGCTCACCTTCCTGGAACGCAAGTTCGCCAAGCAGCCTGAGATCGCGCGCGCCAACGTGGCCGCCTTCCGGGCCGGCTGGAACTTCGGCGAGACCACCGAGTCGTTCTCGGTCAGCTACGAGATCAAGCCGGCACCGATGCCGGCCGGCACCTACCGAAACATCTCCGGCAACCTTGCCCTGTCCTACGGACTGATCGCCGGCTCCCGGCTTACCGGGCTCCCCCTGTTCCTCGGCGCCTACCCGATCACACCGGCGTCGGACATCCTGCACGAGCTGTCGCGGCACAAGCGGTTCGGCGTACGCACGTTCCAGGCCGAGGACGAGATCGCCGGCATCGGGGCGGCGCTGGGGGCCTCCTTCGGCGGTGCCCTCGGGGTGACGACGACCTCGGGGCCGGGGGTGGCGCTCAAGAGCGAGACGATCGGCCTCGCGGTGTCGCTCGAGCTGCCGCTGGTGATCTGCGACATCCAGCGCGGCGGCCCGTCGACCGGGCTGCCGACCAAGACCGAGCAGGCCGACCTGCTGCAGGCGATGTTCGGGCGCAACGGCGAGGCACCGGTGCCCATCGTCGCGCCGCGCAGCCCGTCGGACTGCTTCGACGCCGCGATCGAGGCGGTGCGGATCGCGACGAAGTACCGCACGCCGGTCTTCCTGCTCTCCGACGGCTACCTCGCCAACGGCTCGGAGCCGTGGCGGTTGCCCGAGCCGGCTTCGCTGCCCGACCTGACCGTGCACTTCACCACCGAGCCCAACCACGAGGCCGAGTTCTGGCCCTATCTACGCGATCCCACGACGCTGGCCCGGCCGTGGGCCATCCCCGGTACGCCGGGACTGGAGCACCGCATCGGCGGGCTGGAGAAGGCCGACGGCTCGGGCAACATCTCCTACGACCCGGCCAACCACGACCTGATGGTCCGGCTGCGCCAGGCCAAGGTCGACGGCATCGCCCGCGACATTCCGCCGCTCGAGGTCGACGACCCGTCCGGGAGTGCCCGGGTGCTGGCGCTCGGGTGGGGGTCGACGTACGGGCCGATCGGGGCCGCCGTACGCCGGGTGCGCGCGGCCGGTGGCTCGGTGGCGCAGGCGCACCTGCGGCACCTCAACCCGTTCCCGGCCAACACCGGCGAGGTGCTGCGGCGCTACGACAAGGTGCTCGTGCCGGAGATGAACCTGGGCCAGCTGGCGCTGCTCGTGCGGGCGCGCTACCTGGTCGACGCCATCGCCTACAACAAGGTCCGCGGCCTGCCGTTCTCGGCGGAGGAGCTGGCGGGCGTGATCCGGGACGTGATCGAGTCATGACCGACGTGGCGAACGGGCTGCCGTTCTCTCCGGGCCTCGAGCTGGTGCCGACGACCTCCGAGCGCCAGAGCGCCAAGGACTTCAAGACCGACCAGGAGGTCCGCTGGTGCCCGGGCTGCGGCGACTACGCGATCCTGGCCGCCGTCCAGCAGTTCATGCCCGAGATGGGCTTGCGCCGGGGGAACATCGTCTTCGTCTCCGGGATCGATTGCTCGTCCCGGTTCCCCTACTACATGAACACCTACGGGATGCACTCAATCCACGGCCGCGCGCCGGCGATCGCGACCGGCCTGGCCGCCAGCCGGCCGGACCTCAGCGTCTGGGTGATCACCGGCGACGGCGACGCGCTGTCCATCGGCGGGAACCACCTGATCCACACGCTGCGCCGGAACGTGAACCTGAAGATCCTGCTGTTCAACAACCGGATCTACGGCCTGACGAAGGG
>JBPCOX010000274.1:0-7382 GCA_050999825.1 Mycobacteriales bacterium | reverse complement strand
GGGGTCGGCCTCGGTGTCGCCGGCGTGACGGCGAGCCCGCTGCCGGGTCCGGCCGGCAACGTGGAGTACTTCCTCTGGCTGCGGACCGACGCGCCGCCGCCGGATCCGGCCGCACTGGGCCGGGCGGTGGCGGCGGGGCCGCAGTGAGGTCCCGGGAGATCCTGCTCGTGGCCCACACCGGGCGCGAAGCCGTCCTGCGCAGCGCCCGCCAGGTGGTCGAGCGGCTCAGCGACGCCGGCATCGGCGTCCGGGTGCTCCCCGGAGAGGCGGCCGAGCTGGCCTGCTCGCCGGCCCAGGTGCTGGCGACCGAGGGCGGTGCGGCCGACGGCGTCGAGCTGGTGCTCGTGCTCGGCGGTGACGGCACCCTGCTGCGCGCCGCCGAGCTGGCCCGGCCGGCCGGCGTCCCGCTGCTCGGGATCAACCTCGGGCGAGTCGGTTTCCTCGCCGAGGCGGAGCCGGGCGATCTCGCCGCAACCCTGGACGGCGTGGTCGGCCGGGGCTACGACGTGGAGGAACGGATGACCCTCGACGTGAGGGTGCGCCGGGACGGGGCCGTGGTCGCCACCGAGTGGGCGCTCAACGACGCCTCGGTGGAGAAGGCCCCGGCGGACCGGATGCTCGACGTGCTGGTCGAGGTCGACGGGCGGCCACTGTCGAGGTGGGGCTGTGACGGGGTGGTGGCCGCGACACCGACCGGTTCCACGGCGTACGCCTTCTCGGCCGGGGGGCCGGTGGTCTGGCCGGAGGTGCAGGCGCTGCTGCTGGTGCCGATCAGCGCGCACGCGTTGTTCAGCCGAGCCTTGGTGGTCGCCCCCTCGTCGGTGCTGGCGATCGAGATCTCGACCGACACCGTCGGCGGCGGCGTGCTGTGGTGCGATGGCCGGCGGACCGTGGAGCTGCGCCCAGGCGCCAGGGTGGAGGTGCGCCATGGCCGTTCGCCCGTGCTCCTCGCCCACCTCCAGTCGCGGCCCTTCACCGACCGGCTCGTCGCCAAGTTCGCCTTGCCGGTCCAGGGTTGGCGCGGCCGGCCGGTCTGAGGGGGCGCCGCGGTTATCGTCGAGGCGTGCTCGAGGAGCTGCGCATCCGCGGTCTCGGCGTGATCGAGGACGCCGTCGTAGAGCTCGCGCCCGGCCTGACCGTCCTGACCGGTGAGACCGGCGCCGGCAAGACGATGGTGGTGCACGGCCTCGCCCTGCTCTTCGGCGGGCGCGCCGACGTCGGCCGGGTCCGGCCGGGCAGCGGCTCGGCCATGCTGGAGTGCCGGATCGCGGTCGACCCGGCCGGACCGGCCGCGGCGCGCGCGCTCGAGGCGGGGGCCCAGCTCGACGACGGCGCCCTGCTGATCCGGCGCACGCTCAGCGCGGAGGGGCGCTCGCGAGCGGCGGTGGGCGGTGCCGCCGTACCGGTCGCGCTGCTGTCCGAGCTGGCCGCGGAACTGGTCGCCATGCACGGCCAGTTCGACTCGACGGCGCTGCTGCGGCCGGGTGCTCAGCGGGCAGTGCTCGACCGGTACGCCGGCGCGCCGGTCACCGCACCGCTGGAGCGCTACGCCGCGGCATACGAGCAGCTGCGCGCCGTCGAGGCCGCACTGGAGCGCCTCGGGACGCTCGAACGCGACCGGACGGGCGAGGCGGCGCTGCTTCGCTCCGGGCTGGCAGAGGTGGCGGCGGCCGCACCGGTCGAAGGCGAGGACACCCGGCTGGCCGCGGAGGTGGAGCGGCTCGGGCACGCGGACACCCTGCTCCAGGCGGCGGTCGCGGCTCATGCGCTGCTGGCCGGGGACCCGACCGTGGGAGACGAGGCCGACGCCGGCGGCCTTCTCGCGGCAGCTCGTCGCGCCCTCGGTGCCGCCGCCGGTCACGATCCCGCCCTGGCGGAGCTGGCGGCACGGGTCGCCGAGCTGGGTCACCTGCTCACCGACGTGTCGACCGACCTCGCGGCGTACGCCGCCTCGGTGGAGGCTGATCCGGCCGGGCTCGGCGCTGCCCAGTCTCGGCAGGCAGTGCTGGCCGGCCTGCTCCGCCGGTACGGCCCGGACCTGCCCGACGTGCTGGCCTGGGCCGCCGCCGCGACCGAACGGCTGGGCGCGCTGGAAGGCGTCGAGAGCTCGCGAAGCGAGCTGACGGTCCAGCGAGCAGGGCTGCTCGCGGTGCTGGAGCGCGATGCGGCCGTCCTGACCGGCGCCCGGACCGCCGCGGCGGAGCGCCTCGCGACCGAGATCAGCGCCGAGCTCGCCGACCTCGCCCTGCCACAGGCACGGCTCACCGTGGCAGTCGAGTCGGCGGCGGCGGACGGCGACGGCCGGGCTCTCGGGCCGACCGGGATGGATCGGGTGCAGATGCGCCTCGCTGTCCACCCCGGCTCGCCGCCGCGCCCGCTGGGCAAGGGGGCCTCCGGCGGCGAGCTGTCCCGGGTGATGCTGGCCGTCGAGGTGGTGCTCGCCGAAGCCGACCCCGTCGCCACGATGGTCTTCGACGAGGTGGACGCCGGCATCGGCGGCCGCGCGGCGGTCGAGGTGGGAGCCCGGCTGGCCCGGCTGGCGCGGACCGCACAGGTGCTGGTGGTGACCCACCTGCCGCAGGTGGCCGCCTTCGCCGACCGACACCTTAGGGTGGACAAGTCCGGCAACGGGGCGGTGACCCGCAGCGGCATCACCACACTGGACGACGCCGGCCGGGTGGTCGAGCTGTCGCGGATGCTGGCGGGGCTGGAGAGCTCGGCCCTCGCCCGCGGGCACGCCGAGGAGCTGCTGGCCGCGGCGGCCGCGGCCAAGTCCAGACCGCAGCCCCCGAGAAGGCCGGTTCTGGCAGACTGGCCTGGATGAGGATCGGCACCTTACGGCGGGGCCGGCAGCCACCGCTGCCCGGCGTCGCGGGTGTCACCGGCGTCGCCCGGCTGGACCGGCGGACCAAGAACCTCACCAGACGTCTGCAACCCGGTGACGTGGCGATCATCGACCATGTCGACCTCGACCGGGTCAGCGCGGAGGCGCTGGTCGCGGGAGGCGTGTCCGCCGTGGTCAACGTGGCTCCGAGCACCAGCGGGCGCTACCCCAACCTCGGCCCCGAGATCCTGGTGGCGGCCGGCGTTCCGCTCCTCGACGACACCGGACCGGCCATCTTCGCCGTCGTCCGCGAGGGCGACCTCGTGCGGGTGCGGGGGGACAGCGTGTACCTCGGCCACACCCGTGCCGGGCGTGGCACCCGGCAGACCGGCGAGAGTGTGGCGGCGGCGATGGCCGAGTCGCGGGCCGGGGTCGCCGTGCAGCTCGAGGCCTTCGCGGCCAACACGATGGAGTACCTGCGCCGCGAACGCGACCTGTTGCTCGACGGGGTCGGCGTACCGGAGACCCGCACCAAGCTCGAGGGCCGGCACGTGCTCGTCGTCGTGCGCGGCTACAACTACCGGGAAGACCTGGCCGCCCTGCGGGCCTACATCCGTGACTTCCGGCCGGTGCTGATCGGCGTCGACGGCGGTGCGGACGCGCTCCGCGAGGCCGGCTACCGGCCGGACATGATCGTCGGCGACATGGACTCCGTCTCCGACGCGGGGCTGCGCTGCGGAGCCGAACTGGTGGTGCACGCATACCGGGACGGTCGCTGTCCCGGCCTGGTCCGGCTGCAGGAGCTGGGACTCGATGCCGTCGTCTTTCCGGCGGCCGGTACCAGTGAGGACGTCGCCCTGCTGCTGGCCGACGACCGGGGTGCGGACCTCATCGTTGCGGTCGGCACACACGGAACGCTGGTGGAGTTCCTCGACAAGGGTCGCGCCGGCATGGCCAGCACGTTTCTGACCCGGTTGCGGGTGGGCGGCAAGCTGGTGGACGCCAAGGGCGTCAGCCGGCTCCACCGCAGCTCGATCTCGACGCCGGCCTTGCTGCTGCTGGTGGTCGCGACCCTGTTGGCCCTGAGCGCCGCGGTGGGGGTGTCCTCGGCCGGCCATGCCTACCTCGGACTCCTGCTCGACAAGTGGGACGGCTTCGTCTACTGGCTGCGCGGGCTCTTCTGACGTGATCGACTTCCGCTACCACCTCGTCTCGATCATCGGCGTCTTCCTGGCACTGGCGGTCGGCATCGTGCTCGGCACCACGCGACTCAACGGCGCGGTGTTGGACAACCTCAACGGGCAGATCACCGGCCTGCGCACGGACAAGCAGGACCTGCGGACCGAGCTCGGCCAGACCCGGGACGTGGTGGCCAGTGACTCGGCGTTCGTCAAGCTGGTGCTGCCGAAGCTGGTCACCGGCCAGCTGGACGGGCAGCGGGTCGCCGTACTGAGCGCACCGGGTACGCCGGACAGCCTGCGCCGCGACGTGGTGACCGCCGTGCGGCAGGCAGGCGCCACGCTGACCGTGCAGATCCGGATCAGCCCCGACTACGTGGATCCCCAAAAGGACTCCACGCTGGCGACCCTGGCCACCGAGCTGGTCGCGCCCGCCCGCGATGTCCCCAGCGGCAACGGCGCCCGGCGCGCCGCGGTCGAGCTCGCGTCGGCTCTCGTGACCAAGCCCGGTGAGACGCCCGAGTCGGGCCGCGATGCCGCTCGTGTGCTCCGGCTGTTCCAGCAGGCCGGAATGATCAACCTGGACGGCGGCAACGCCGGCGGGGCCACCCTGGCCGTACTGCTCGCCGGGCCCGGGGAGAAGACCAGGAGCGACACGGCGGAGAAGTCTGCAGCGATCCTGCTGACCCTGGCCTCCGCGCTGGACGGCCGGAGCGGCGGCGTGGTGATAGGCGGGCCGCTCACCGCGGCCACCAATGCGGGCCTGGTTGCCGCTGCTCGCAGCACCGACGGCGTGAACAACACGGTGGGCACGGTGGACTCCGTGGACCTCGCTGTGGGTCAGGTGGAGACGGTGCTGGCGCTGGTCGCCCAGCTGCGCGGGGACACGGTGGCCTGGGGTGCCGGCCCAGGAACCACTCCGCCCACCCTCGCTCCATCGTGACCCGGCGGGCGGGGAGCTTGCAACGTCGGTTGCTGCGGGCCAGTGGTGCGGCCGCCACCGGAAGGGTGGTGTTCGGCGTACTGGTCGGTAGGGCGTCGTCGGCCCTCGGCTGGTCGGCACCCAACTACCGGGGGCAGCCGGTCTCGATGCTCGCGGGTCCGGTGGCGGTCCTTGCCGGGGCGGCATGGGGGGCCGCGGCCGGTTCGGTGCCACGACGGCTGCGACTCGCTGCCGTCACCGCCGGCTGCGGCGCGGCAGTGGTGGGTCGGTACGACGACCGGTACGGCGCCCCGTCGGCCAGGGGCCTCGTCGGTCACCTCGACGCTTTCCGCAGCGGCCGGGACCGCACCGGCGTGATCAAGATCGTCGGCATCGGTGCCAGCGGGCTCGCTGCCGGTGCCCTGGCCCGCCCGGCGCTCGTCGACGTCCTGCTGGCCGGCGGCGTCGTCGCGGGGACGGCGAACCTGGTGAACCTGCTGGACGTTCGCCCGGGGCGCGCGCTCAAGGGCGTGCTCCTTCTCGGGGCTCCGCTGCTGGGCCCCGGGCCGGCCGGTGACCTGCTGGCCGGGCCTCTCGGCGCCGCCGCCGCCATGCTCCCGGTCGACCTCGCCGAGCGGAGCATGCTCGGCGACGCCGGCGCCAACGGCCTCGGCGCCTTGCTCGGAGTGGCCCTGACCGAGGGCCGGAGCCGACGCCACCTCACCGTGGCGCTGCTCGCCCTCGGCGGGCTCACCGCAGCCAGCGAGGCGGTCAGCTTCTCCGCGGTGATCGACCGGGTGCCACCTCTGCGGCGGCTGGACCGGCTCGGGCGCCGCCCGCCGTCGCGATGACCGGTACGGCGCCACCACGTCCCGTCCTCGGCGGTGGCCTGGTCCGGGCGGCGCTCGGCATCGCCGCGGTGACCGTCCTCGCCCGCGTCCTCGGCTTTGGCCGGGTGGTGGTCTTCTCCCACAGCGTCGGGACCACCACCTGCCTCGGGACCGCCTACTTCACCGCCAACACCGTGCCCAACCTCCTCTTCGAGGTGGTGGCCGGCGGTGCGCTCGCCGGGGCCGTCGTACCGGTCCTGGCCGGACCGGTGCAGGGCGGGGATACCGGCACCGCCGGGCGCATCGCCTCGGCGCTGCTCGGCTGGACGCTGATCGTGCTGACGCCGCTCGCGGTGCTGGCCGCCGCGCTGGCGCGGCCGATGGTGGGGTTGTTCTTCGGGCCGGGATCGGCTGGTTGCGACCACGCGGGCGTGACCTCGCTGTCGGCGCGGATGCTGGTGGTCTTTGCCCCGCAGGTCCTGCTGTACGGCGTGGGCATCGTGGCTGTCGGCGTCCTGCATGCACACCGGCGCTTTCTCGGTCCGGCGCTGGCGCCGCTGCTCTCCAGCGCCGTTGTGATCGCGGCCTATCTCGCGTACGCGTTCCAGTCCGGCGGCCACCCGAGCGACCTGCGGGAGCTGTCCACCGCCCGGGAGCTCACCCTGTCGGTCGGGACGACGCTCGGCGTCGCGGTGCTCAGCCTGTCCCTGCTCGTGCCGCTGCGGCGGACCCGGCTGCGGCTGCGGCCGACGCTCCGGTTCCCACCGGGCGTCGCGCCGCAGGTGCGCCGGCTCGCGCTGGCCGGGCTGGCCGGGCTGGCAGCGCAGCAGGTCTCGGTCGCGGTCGTGCTGCGGCTGGCCGACACCGCGCAGCCGCGGGGTGGCATCGTCCTCTACAACCTGGCCTGGACACTGTTCCTGCTCCCGTGGGCGGTTCTCGCCGTACCGATCGCCACCAGCGCGTTCCCCGCGCTGTCTGGGCGGGCGGCGGCCGGGGACGCCGACGGCTACGCCGGCACCGCCGCCACCACCACCCGCGGCATCGTGCTCGTCACCGCGGCGGCGGCGGCGGCGCTGGTTGCCGCGGCGCTCCCTGCGGCTCGGATGCTGGTGCTCGGCACGCCCGGGGACCCGAACCCTGCCGAGCTGGCCCGCGCGCTGGTCGCCTTCGCTCCGGGCCTGCTGGGCTACGGGCTGGTGGCGCACCTCAGCCGGGCCCTCTACGCCGGGGGGGAGAGCCGGGCCGCGGGGGTAGCCACCGTCGCGGGCTGGCTGACGGTGGCGGTTGCGGACGTCGCGCTGGTGGGTGCCCTGCCGGCCGGCTGGACCGTCGCCGCCCTCGGCGCCGGGAACACCATCGGCATGACGGTGGCCGGGCTGCTGATGCTGCGTTCGCTGGGCCGCAGGACCGCGGGGGCGGGGCTGGCCGGCGTGCCGAGAGCTCTCGCCGTGGCCTTGCCGGCCGCCGCCGCCGCGACGGTCGTCGGCCGGCTGCTCGCCGGGGTGCTGCCCAGCGCCGGCACCCTGGGCAGCGGGGGGGCCGCCGCGAAGGTGGGCGCCGCCCCGGCCGCAGTCTTCTCGCTTCTGGCTGCCCCGGCCGGTCGTGGGGACCTGCAGGAGTTGCGGGGG
>JBPCOX010000238.1:0-9199 GCA_050999825.1 Mycobacteriales bacterium | reverse complement strand
TCCGACGTGCTCGCCAAGGGGACATCCCTGCTCGTGATCATTCCGACCGCCTTGGTCGGCACCGCCCGAAACGTCGCCGCGGGCAACACCGACGTACCGGTCGCCGTCGCCGCCGGACTGGCCGGCGCGGCCGCCGCCTTCCCGGGCTCGGTGCTGGCTGTGCACCTCGACCCCTCGCTGTCCCGGGCGCTGTTCGCCCTGCTGCTCGTGGGGGCCGCTGCGCAGCTGCTGCTCAGGCGGCCGGTGTGACCGACGACCCGGTCGCCGAGACGACGGCGAGCTACGACGAGATCGCTTCGGCGTCCGCCGCACGCACGGCCACGCCGGCGCCGGCCGTGCGCGGCTGGCTGAACCGTTTCGCGGCCGAGCTGAGGCCGGCCGCCAGGGTCGCCGACCTGGGCTGCGGTCCGGCCCGCGACGGCGCCGAGCTGACAGCGCGCGGCCTGTGCGTGGTCGGCGTCGACCGCTCGGCGGGCATGCTGGCGGTCGCGTCGGGGCGCCTCGCCGGGCGGGTGGTGCGGGGCGACCTACGGCGGCTGCCGCTGGCGGCCGGCGCCCTCGATGGCGCCTGGTCGGCGGCCGCCCTCCTGCACGTGCCACGGTCCGACGTACCGGCGGCCCTGTCGGAGCTGCGCCGGGTGCTGCGGCCAGGCGGCGTCCTCGGGCTCATCACCGCGATGGGCGAGAGCGAGGGCTACGAGGAGGTGGACTACGCCGCCGGCCGGCAGCGGTGGTTCGTCTACCACGACGCCGGCGCCCTGCGGCAGCTGCTCGCCGGCGCCGGCTTCGAGCTCATGGACGCGGCGGAGAACCGGGCCAACCGGCACTGGCTGCAGCTGCTGGCGCGGGCACAATGAGCCCATGCCGGAGCTGCCGGAGGTCGAGGCACTCGTCGCCTTCCTGACCGAGCGGGCGGTGGGGCGGGTCATCGCCCGGCTCGACGTCGTGGCGATCTCGGTGCTGAAGACCTTCGACCCGCCGCCGGCCGCGCTCGGGGGACTTGCCGTGGAGTCCGTACGCCGGCACGGCAAGTTCCTCGAGCTCGACGTCTCGGGCCTGCACCTCGTCGTGCACCTGGCCAGGGCGGGCTGGCTGCACTGGAAGGATCAGCTGCCGCAGCTGCCGCCGCGACCGGGCAAGGGACCGCTCGCCCTGCGGGTGCATCTCGACGACGGCAGCGGCTTCGACCTCACCGAGGCCGGCACCCAGAAGCGGCTGGCCGTCTATGTCGTGCGGGACGTCGCCTCGGTGCCAGGGATCGTGCGGCTGGGGATCGACCCGCTGGACCCCGCGTTCACGCCGGCAGAGCTGGGCCGGCTGCTCGCGGCGGGTGGACGCGCCCAGGTCAAGGGTGTGCTCACCGACCAGTCGGTCGTCGCCGGCATCGGCAACGCCTACTCCGACGAGGTGTTGCACGTCGCCCGGCTCTCGCCGTTCAAGCCGGCTTCCGCCCTCTCGCCGGCCGAGCTCGGCCGGCTGCACGAGGCGATCCTGGACACGATCGGCGCGGCCGTCGGCCGGGCGCGGGGGCTCGCGGCGGGGAACCTGAAGGCGGAGAAGAAGGCTGGGCTGCGGGTGCACGGCCGCGCCGGCCTGCCCTGTCCGGAGTGCGGCGACACCGTTCGCGAGGTGTCGTTCGCGGACAAGAGCCTGCAGTACTGCCCGACCTGTCAGACCGGCGGCAAGGCGCTGGCCGACCGCAGGCTGTCGCGGCTGCTCAAGTAGCCGACAGGTCGTCGGGATCGGGGACCGTCGGGCCAAAAGTTGTACCGGCAGAAGGGGAATCCCGGTGTCGCCGAATCGGTCCAACTAGGCAGACGCCCGAGCAGAGCAGAGGGGGGTACGCCGTGTCCGCGCCGATGGTGCCGGCTGCCAGGGTTGGCAACGTGTCCGAGGACGCGTTCGTGCTCGACGTACGCGAGGACGACGAGTGGGCCGCCGGGCACGTCCCGAACTCGTTGCACCTGCCGATGTCAGCGCTGCGGGGCCGGCTGGACGAGCTGCCGGCCGACCGCGAGGTGGTCGTCGTCTGCCGCAGCGGCCACCGGTCCGCGCACGTGACGGCGTACCTCATCGGCTTCGGTCGCCGAGCTCGTAACCTCGACGGGGGCCTGCAGGCGTGGGCCGCGGCCGGCCGGCCGCTGGTCAGCGACACCGGTGCGCCGCCCGAGGTCATCTAGATGGCTACCACGACGACGCGGCCCCCGCCACTGGCGGCCCCCGTCGGTGTCAACCGCTCGGCGGCGCTGCGCCTGGGCCTGCTGGCCGCCATCTGGGGCACGAGCTTCCTGCTCATGAAGGTGGCGCTCGTCGAGCTGACCCCGATGCAGATCGTGCTCGGCCGGATGGCGCTGGGCACCGCGGCGCTGCTCGTCGTACTCCGCGCGCTGGGACAGCGGCTGCCGCCCGGCCGGCGGCTCTGGGGGTCGCTGCTGTTCGTCGGCGTGGTCGCCAACGTCGTGCCGTTCTTCCTGATCGCGTGGGGGGAGCAGTACGTCGCCTCCGGCCTCGCCGGCATCTACAACGCCACGACGCCGCTGTTCACGCTGCTGGTGGCCACCGCTGCGCTGCCCGAGGAGCGACCGACGGCGGCCAAGGCGGCTGGGCTGGTGGTGGGTTTCCTGGGAGTGCTGCTGGTGATGGCGCCCTGGCGCGGTGTCGGGCACTCGGCGCTCGCCGGGCAGCTCGCCTTTCTGGGTGCCGCGGCCTGCTACGCCGTTTCGATCACCTACACCCGGCGGTACCTGTCCGGCAGCGGCCACCCGGCGGTCGTCCTCGCCACCGGCCAGATGGTGTGCGCCACCCTGGTCGTGGGGGTGCTGGTGCCGCTGTGGGCCACCGGGCCGGTGCTGCTGCCACCGAAGGTGGTCGCCAGCATGCTGGCACTCGGCGTCCTGGGCACCGGCTTCGCCTACCTGCTCTTCTACCGGCTGATCGCAGAGATCGGCGCCACCGCCGCCTCGACGGTGACCTACCTCCTGCCGGTGGTGGCCGTCACGCTGGGCGTGGTGGTGCTGGGCGAGGCGGTGGGCTGGAACGACTTCGCCGGCGCGGCGGTGGTGCTGCTCGGCGTGGCGGTGGCCGGGGGCCAGCTGCGGCCACCCGCGCGCGCGGCGGTCGGTACGTCGTCGTAGGCTCCCAGCACTACCGCGGGAGCTCGGGCGACCGGGCTGAGAGGGCGGCTACTCGGCCGCCGACCGCCGAACCTGACCGGGTAATGCCGGCGTAGGGAGGGCCCGATGGCAACCGTTCTCGACCGGCCGCCGCCCACGATGTCGGCGGCAGAAGCGCCGCTGACACTCGCCGACGCGCCCCCGCGTCCGCTCGGCATGGCCGACCAGGCCGCGCTGTGGGGCAACCTCGGGGTCACCCTCACGATCCCGGTGGCCGCGGCCTTCGTGCTCTCGCCCGCCGGCGCCGCGCCGCTCTCGCTAGCCGCCGCGCTCGCCGCGGTCGCTGTCGGCTCGTTGCTCGGCAGCGCGGTGCTGGGCCTCGCCGCGGTGCCCGGGGCACGGACCGGCGCACCGGCGATGGTGCTGCTGCGCGGGCTCTTCGGCCGGCGCGGGTCCTACGTCCCGACCGCGCTCAACGTCGCCCAGTGCGTCGGGTGGGCGACCGTGGAGGTCGTCGTGATCGCCGACTCGGCGGCAAGGCTGACCGGAGGCCACCTGCGCTGGCTCTACGTCGTACTCGCCGGTGCGCTGGCCACCGCGCTGGCGCTGCGCCCGCTGGGGCTGGTCCGCACGCTTCGCCGCTACGCCGTCTGGGTGGTGCTGGCGGCGTCGGCCTACCTGCTCGTGCAGGTGCTGCGGACGGGGCTGCCACCGCTGGGCCGGGGTTCGTGGGGCGGGTTCTGGTTGGCCGCCGACGTGGTGATCGCCATCGCGGTCTCGTGGGCGCCGTTGGCGAGCGACTACTCGCGCCACTCGAGGTCGGGGCGGGCCGCGTTCGGGGGGGCGCTGGCGGGCTTCGCGGTGGCGTCGACCGCCTACTTCGCGCTGGGCGTCTTCGCGCTCGCCACGATCGTCGGCGCGGACGGCGACGTGCTCGGCGCGCTGCTCGCCGTACCGGTCGGCGGCGTGGCGCTGGCGATCCTGGTGCTCGACGAGGTCGACGAGGCCTTTGCCAACGTCTATTCGACCGCGCTGTCGGTGCAGAACGTGCGGCCGACCCTCGACCGCCGGATTCTCGCGATCGCCGTCGGCGCGGTCGCCGTGCTGCTCGGCCTGCTCGTCGACATCGTGGCGTACGAGTCGTTCCTCTACCTGATCGGGTCGGTGTTCGTGCCGCTGTACGGCGTCGTGGTCGTCGACTACTTCGTCGTACGCCGGGGGGCGTGGGACCTCGGCGAGACCGCACCGGGCCGGTGGGTCATGGTGGCGCCGTGGGCGCTCGGGTTCGTCACCTACCAGCTGGTCAACCCCGGCACGGTCGGCTGGTGGGCGTCGGCGTGGAGCCGGGTCGCGACCGACCTGCACTTCACGGCCCAGCCCTGGATGAGCGCCTCGCTGCTCTCCTTCGCGGTGGCCGCGTCGGCGACGCTGCTGGTCGGCCTCCTCTTCGCGCGTCAGCCGCGCTCGAGGGAGAGCAGCAGCTCCTTGGCGGCCAGCCCGCCGGCGTAGCCGCCGAGGGCGCCACCGGCGCGCAGGACGCGGTGGCAGGGCACGATCACGCAGACCGGGTTGGCGCCGAGCGCGTTGCCGACCGCCCGGCTGGCGCGGGGGCGGCCGATGGCCTCGGCAATGGCGGCGTAGGACGTAGTCGCGCCGTAGGGGATCCCCGCCGTCGCGCGCAGCACGTCCCGGCCGAACTCCCCTGCCAGTGCCGTGTCGACGGAGACGTCGAAACGCCGCCGGGCACCGGCGAAGTACTCGTCGAGCTCCCGGCGTACGCCGTCGAACGGCTGGGGCGAGCGGAGTACACGTGGGGAGAGCCGCCGTGCCAACCGGTCGGCCACCTCGTCCTCCTCGTCGTACGAGCAGGCGACCAGGCCGGCCGGTGTCGCGGCGAGCACCAGCCTGCCGACCGGGGCGTCCGTGGTCGTGTACGCCACGTCGAGAAGGCCGGCGCGCCCGGCCGCCGCCGCCACGTCGAGATCGGGGTCCGGACCCGGGGCGGTCCGCCGCAGGATCGCTTCCAGCGTCGTCATTGCTCGCTCCTCAGCTCGGCGCGCAGCGCGGCCAGGCCATCGCTGACCAGCCGGCGGCTCGTGGTCTGCGTACAGCCGAGCGCATCTGCGATCTCGGCATGGGACAGGTCGAGGGCGTAGCGCAGCCCCACCGCGAGGCGCTGGCGCTCGGGCAGCCGGCGTACGCGGTCCCAGAGCTCTGCGTCGGATGCCGGCACGGCCGCGGCAGGGGCGTCGGGCAGCGCGGCGACGGGCACCGGTCGCCGAGAGCGGCTCCGGTGGCCGTCGATGGCTGCCCGCGCGGCGATGGTCAGCAACCAGCCACGCAGGTTGGCGGCGTGCCGCAGCGACGGGTAGGCGCGCAGCGCCGCCAGCCAGGTCTCCTGGGCGCAGTCCGCGGCGTCGTTCGGTCCCGCCAGCGCGGCGCACAGCCGGGAGACCTCGCCGGCATGCGCGTCGAGCAGGGACTGGAACGGCGGCAGCATCACGTCAGTACAACGCTCGCCTGCGGCCGGCTGTGAGGGTGCCGCTGGCAGAATTCTTGCCCGGGCGTTTGGGCGCGGTTTCCGCTCTGGCCCCCTGTTGGGGGTAGGCAGGAGCCGTGCCGAGCCAGCCCGCGGGGGGCGTCCAGGTCGTTGCGCATCGAGGCGCCTCCCAGGACGTGCCGGAACACACCCTGGCCGCCTACCGCAAGGCCATCGAGGACGGCGCGGACGCCCTGGAGTGCGACCTGCGGCTGACCCGCGACGGCGTCCTCGTCTGCGTGCACGACCGGACCGTCGACCGGACCTCCAGCGGCAGCGGCGTCGTCTCCTCGCTGGAGCTCGCCGAGCTCGCCGAGCTGGACTTCGGCTGCTGGCACGGGCACGGCACGGACGCCGAGGCGCCCGACGCGGACCGGGCCGGGGTTCTCACGCTGACCCGGCTGCTCGAGCTGGTGAGCGACTGCCCGCGCCCGGTCCAGCTGGCGGTCGAGACCAAGCACCCCACGAGGTACGCCGGACTCGTCGAGCGGGAGCTGGCCGACCTGCTGGCCCGCTTCGGCCTGGCCGGTCCGGGCGCGGCACCGGCGCCGCGGGTGCGGGTCATGAGCTTCGCCTGGAGCAGCCTTCGCCGCATCCACGCGCTGGCGCCGGAGCTGCCGACGGTGCTGCTGATGCGCCAGCTGCCTGGCCCCCTCCGCAACGGCTCGCTGCCGCCGCGGGTCGCCGCCGCCGGCCCGTCGATCGACGTGCTGCGCCGGCATCCGAGCTACGTGGCGCGCGCGCACCGGCGCGGCTACCCGGTGCACGTGTGGACGGTCAACGACCCCGACGACGCTGGCCCTAGACCTCGGCGTCGACGCGGTGATCACTGACCGGCCCTCCGCCGTCCGCGACCAGGTGCGCCGCCGGGCCGGTTGACCGGGCGTGCGCCGGCTAGCGGACCGGGTCGCGCAGCACCGGGCAGGACATGCAGCGCGGCCCCCCCCGGCCGCTGCCCAGCTCGCTGCCCGCGATGCGGACGACGTCGATGCCGGCGTCCTCCAACCTCGCGTTGGTCTCGGTGTTGCGCTCGTACGCCATGACCAGCCCCGGCGCGATGGCCAGGGTGTTGTTGCCGTCGTCCCACTGCTCGCGTTCGGCGGTCACCGGGTCGAGCCCGGTGTCGATCACCCGCAGCGTGTCGATCCCCATCGCCTTCGCGGCGGCGACCAGGAACGGCTCCGGGCCGTCCACCCGTACGCCGTCGCCCTCGGGGGTCACGACGTAGGCCGAGAGGGTGTCGGCGACCGGCGGGTACATCACGACGGCGTCCCGGTCGACCATCGTGCACACCGTGTCGAGATGCATCGTCGCCCGCTCCTGAGCGATCGGCACCGCGAGCACCGTCCGGGCGACGCCGGCGGCGAAGGCGTGTGCCGCGAACATCTCGACGCCCGCCGGTGCGGTCCGCTGGCCAACACCGACGGCGACCGCGCCCGGCCCGAGCAGGAGTACGTCGCCCCCCTCCAGCCAAGCCTCGTCGGAGGTGCTGCCGCCGTACAGCAGCGGCGTGCCCGCGAAGCGCGGGTGGTGTGTGTAGACCGCACCGGTGACCGTGCTCTCGCGCCGCCGCGCCGCCATGGCCGGCTGGGTCACCGCGACCCGGTCCTCGACCCAGACGCTGGAGTCGCGCGTGAACAGCAGGTTGGGCAGCGGCCGGATGATGAACTGGCTCGGCCCGGTCATCATCTCGACGACGCCGCCCCCAGGCGGCAGCTCGTCGCGGGCGAGGCCGCCGGTGAGCACCTCGGCCAGGTCGGCGCTCGGCAGCTCGCCGAGGTGGCTGCGTAGCCGGCCGGCGAGCCGGGGCCCGATGGCGTTGGGCCGCAACGCCCCGTCGAGCACCTGCTCCCGCGCCGCCGGTACGTCGAGTGCCGCCACCAGCAGGTCGAACAGGTAGAGCACCTCGACGTCGCGCTCGCGCAGCGCCCGCGCGAAGGCGTCGTGCTCCTGCTGCGCCCGCTCGACCCATGGGATGCCGTCGAAGAGCAGGTCTGCGTTGTTGCGCGGAGTCAGCCGCTTGAGCTCGCTCCCCGGCCGGTGCAGCAGGACGGTTCGCAGCCGGCCGACCTCGCTGTCGACCCGATGCCGCGCCGACCGGTCGTACGCCGGAGCTCCCACGGGCCGGCAGCCTAGCCGGGGTCCGTGCGCTAAGCCGCGGACCGCCGCTGGCCGAGCAGCTCCGGTACGACGGCGAAGAACGAGGCGTTGACCGCGCTGCGCCACCACGCGCCGCGAACCAGTCGCGACTCCCAGTCGGGCAGCTGGGCCACGGTGGGGGCGACGGCCTTTTCCAGCCAGTCCTTGCCGTGCCGGGGATCGACCTCGGCGTGCACCTGGTAGAAGGGGTAGGCCGCCGCCGGTGCTCCGAGCCGGTCGAAGGCCTGCAGCACCAGCCGGCAGCGCGGTCCGGCCTGCAGCTCGATGAGACCCAGCGCGCCGAGCAGTTCCGGCTGCAGCCAGCGGTTGGTGGAGACCAGACCGCCCAGCGCGGCCCGCTCGAGAGCCTCCACCGGCTGGTGCTCGCGGGAGATGCGGGGCATCTGCACGGCGTTCACCAGGCGGTCGTGCAGGACGGTGTGCACGGCGTCCGGGTCGCCGTTGCCCATCTCGTCCCAGTAGTTGGTGGCGAGCTCCATCTTGGCCGATCCCGCCAGGCCGACCTGGCCCACGGCCACCAGGTCGTCGAAGCCGGCGTCGGGACCGCCCTCGAGCGCGAGGAAGTCCACGAGCTCGGTCCAGCTCGCCTCCTTGGCCAGCCACCGGTACGCCGCCGGCAGCCGGTCACGGGCGGCCAGCGCGCGCAGGGCGGCAACCGCGCGGGTGGGCAGCTCGGGCGCGGGCCGGGCGTCGAGCTCCGCGATCCAGTCGGCCTCGAGCCGGCTCTTGTGCTCCGCGACCGTCGGGTGGTGCTGCCACCGAACGCGGGCCCCCAGCGACGGCAGCGGCGCGGCGTACAGGTCGTAGATCGTCAACAGGGTGTGGAAGCGGTCCAGGCGGTCCGCCGGGCTGGCACCCGAGAGCGCGGACAGCGTGGGTTCGCCCGCGTCGAGGGCGGTGGCGAGCGCAGTGGCGAGGGTCATGGTCACGGTCCTTACGACGGGCGATCCGCACTCGATCCGTTCTGCTGACGGACCCGTTGTAACTCTGTGCCCCCGACTTCGCCACCGGAACCTTGGGACCCAGCCGATGCGACCGCGGCTAGGGTCGCCGCTCATGGGACTTCTGGACGGCAAGGTCGCGATCGTCACCGGCGCCGGTCGTGGCATCGGCCGCGGGGAGGCACTGGAGCTGGCCCGCTGCGGAGCCCGGGTCGTCGTCAACGAGCTCGACGCCGACGCCGGCGCTGCGGTGGTCCAGGAGATCGAGGCCGCCGGCGGCGTCGCGACCAGCGATCCGGGCGACTGCAGTGTGATCGAAGCGGCGCGCGACCTCGTCCGGCGGGCGATCGACACCTACGGCGCGCTCGACGCGCTGGTCAACAACGCCGGCATCCTCCGGGATCGGACCATCGCAAAGATGTCCCCCGAGGAGTGGGACGCGGTCA
>JBPCOX010000163.1:0-5891 GCA_050999825.1 Mycobacteriales bacterium | reverse complement strand
CGCTGCACCGCGGCCTCGGACTCGCTGTCGAGGTGCGCGGTCGCCTCGTCGAGTACGACGACGCGCGGTGCCTTCAGCAGCAGCCGGGCGATGGCCAGCCGCTGCTTCTCCCCGCCGGAGAGCCGGTAGCCGCGGTCCCCGACGACGGTGTCGAAACCGTCCGGCAGCGACGCGATGAGCTCCCAGATCTGCGCCGCCCGGCAGACCTCGGCGAGCTGCTCCTCGGTGGCGCCGGGCCGGGCGTAGAGCAGGTTCGAGCGGATCGTCTCGTGGAACATGTGCGAGTCCTGGGTCACCACCCCGATCGAGTCCCGCAGCGAGTCGAGGGTGACGTCGCGCACATCCTGGCCGGCGATCCGGACGGCGCCGGCCGTCACGTCGTAGAGCCGCGAGGCCAGCGCCGTCATGGTGGTCTTGCCCGCACCCGACGGCCCGACGAGCGCCACCAGCTGACCGGCCTCGGCCCGGAAGGAAACCTCGTGCAGCACCTCGGCGGTGGGTGCGTTGTCGAGCACGGCCACCGACTCCAGTGAGGCCAACGACACCTCGTCCGCCGTCGGATAACGGAAGGACACCCGGTCGAACTCCACGGCGGCCGGTGCATCGGCCGGCAGGGGTACGGCGTCCGGCCGCTCGTCGATCATCGGCGGCAGGTCGAGCACCTCGAAGACCCGCTCGAAGCTCACCAGTGCGGTCATCACGTCGACCCGCACGTTGGACAGCGCGGTCAGCGGCCCGTAGAGCCTTCCGAGCAGCGCCGCCAGCGCGATCAGCGTGCCGAGCTCGAGCTCACGGTTGGCCGCCAGGACGCCGCCCACGCCGTACACCAGCGCCGTGGCCATCGAGGCCACCAGCGTGAGCGCGACGAAGAAGATCCGGCTGTACATCGCGGAGACGACGCCGATGTCACGCACCCGCGCGGCGTTGTTCGAGAACGTCGCCGACTCCTCCGGCAGTCGGCCGAACAGCTTGACCAGCAGCGCGCCCGAGACGTTGAAGCGCTCCGTCATCGTCGTGGACATGCCGGCATTGAGCTGCATGGACTCCCGGGTGATCGCCTGCAGCCGCGCCCCCACCAGGCGGGCCGGGAGGATGAAGACCGGCAGCAGCACCAGCGAGATCGCGGTGATCTGCCACGACAGGTAGAACATCGTGCCGGCGACCAGCACCAGGCTGATGACGTTGGACACGACGCCGGACAGGGTCGAGGTGAAGGCCTGCTGGGCCCCGATCACATCGTTGTTGAGACGGCTGATCAGCGCGCCGGTCTGGGTGCGGGTGAAGAAGGCGATCGGCATCCGCTGCACGTGGGTGAAGACCTTGGTGCGCAGGTCATAGATCAGGCCCTCGCCGATCCGCGCGGAGAACCAGCGCTGCGCCAGCGAGAGCACCGCGTCGACCACCGCGAGGCCGGCCACGGCCAGCGCGATCTTGGTGACCACATCCGGCCGGCCGGGCACCACGCCCCTGTCGATGATCACCTTGAACAGCAACGGGGTCGCTACGACGATCAGGGCGTCCAGTACGACGAGCACCAGGAAGAGCGAGAGCTCGCGCTTGTACGGCGCGGCGAAGCGCACGATCCGTCCCACCGTGCCAGGAGCCAGCTTCTGGTTCTTGACGTCCTGCTCGCGGCTGAACGAGCGCAGCGTCTGCCAGTAGGCGTGCGTCGACATCCGGCGGCCCCCTCTCCGCTGGTCAGAACGCGGAGACTCCGGTGAGCGCCCGTCCGATCAACAGCTTCTGAATCTGGCTGGTTCCTTCGTACAGCGTCGTAACGCGGGCGTCGCGCAGGTACTTCCCGGCGGCGTACTCGTCGATGTAGCCGTAGCCACCGTGCGCCTGCACGCAGGCATTCGCCACCCGGACCGAGGCCTCGGAGGCGAAGTACTTCGCCTTGCTCGCCGCCAGCGTGTACGGGAGCCCCCTCGCCTTCCGGTCGGCGGCGGCCCAGGTGAGCAGCCGCGAGCAGTCGACGTCGACCGCCGCGTCGGCAATCAGCTCCTGGACCAGCTGGTGGCCGGCGATCTTCTTGCCGAACTGCTCGCGCGAGGTCGTGTAGGCGACCATCGTGTCCAGCGCCGCCTGCGCGAGGCCGGTGCAGGACGCCGCCAGCGAGATCCGGCCGTCGTCCAGCGCCGAGAGGGCCACCTTGATCCCGGTGCCCTCCTCGGCACCGAGCAGCGCGTCTGGACCGACGACCACGTCGTCGAGCACCAGCTCGGCAGTGTCGCAGGAGCGCAGGCCGAGCTTGCCGTGCACCGGTACGGCGGAGAACCCCGGGCGATTCGTGGGGACCAGGAAGGCGCTCACGCCGCGCGCTCCCCGGCCACCGGTCCGCGCCATCACCAGCGCGAGCCCCGCGATCGTGCCGTTGGTGATGAAGACCTTGCGGCCGTTTAGGCGGTAGCCGTCCCGCGTGCGTTCGGCGGTGGCCGCGAGGTCGGCCGGGTTGCTGCCGTAGTCCGGCTCGGTCAGGCCGAAGCAGCCCAGCACCTCTCCGGTCGCCATCCTGGGCAGCCAGGTCTCCTTCTGCTCCGGCGTACCCCAGCGGTCGATCGAGCCGGCGACCAGCGCGAGGTGGACCGAGACGATCGAGCGGACGTTGGCGTCGCCGCGGCCGAGCTCCTCGATCACCAACGCGTAGGAGAGCGGGTCGGCACCGCCGCCGCCGTACTCGTCCCGAATCGTGACGCCGATGAACCCGGTCTCCACCAGGCCGGCCAGGGCTTCGGCCGGAAAACGCTCACGCCGGTCGTTGTCGAGCGCCTGCGGTACGACGACCGCGTCCACCCAGGCCCGAACCGCCTTCCGGACGGCTTCCTGGTCTGGGTTCAGGGACAGATCCACGGGCGCTCCTCGGCTGGCGGCGCCGCAACCGGGCATCGGCGGCCGGTGCTGGGCAGGCCGATGCCCGCGCCGAGCGCGGGCATCTCGGCGAGCCCCCCGAGGCTACTGCTTGGCCTTGCCGCGAGTGGCGCCACCGCGACCGCGGAGGGTGGCACCGTTCTCGCTCAGGATGCGGTGGACGAAGCCGTAGGAACGACCGGTGGACTCGGCCAGGGTGCGGATGCTCTGCCCGCCCTCGTACTTCTTGCGCAGTTCCGAGGCGAGCTTGTCGCGCTCGGCGCCGGTCACCCGGCTGCCCTTCTTCAACATGTCCGCCACGTGGTGCCTCCGGTTAGGTGGTCGCGATCGTCAGTTGCCGGTCTCGCCATGATCACTCTAGTTACCCCGCCGCACGTTCACCACCCCCGTTACCGTGACCGAATGCCGATCGTCGCGCGAACCCTCGTTCGGTGGGAGGTACCAGCCGTGGGGGGCTGGCGCGGGGGCCGGCGGGCCGTCCCGGATGCGGCCAGCTGGCTCGCCGTCGTGGCTGCCGGCCTGACCCTGTCCGCGCTGGCGGTGGCCCTGGACGCCCGGCTGGGCACGGCCAGCGCTCCCTTCACCGGGCGGTACCGGTTCAAGGTCGACGCCGGCTCGGTCCTCGCGCCGCTGGTCGCCGCGACCGTCCTGCTCGGCGTACGGCGAAGGGTGCACGAGCGGCTGCCGTGGCGATGGCTGCTCCTCCTCGGCTACCTGGCGGCGATCGGCTGGGCGCTGGCGCTGGCCGTGGTAGACGGCGGCAACGGGTTGGCCGCGCCGGTAGACGCGCCCGAGGGCTACCTCCCGGACGCCGCCAGCGTCGGCACGGACCCGCTGGGGTTCCTGCGGGAGTTCGTTGCCCGAGCGGGGTCGCACACCATCTCCACCCGGCAGCACCCGCCGGGGCCGGTGCTGTTGCTGTGGGGCCTGCGCCGGCTGGGCGTCGGCAGCCCGGTCGCCCTGGGGTTGCTGATCACCCTGCTCGGCTGCCTGTCCGTACCGCTGGTTGCGGTGGCGGTGCGGTCGCTGGGTCGCGAGGCCGCCGCTCGGCGGCTGCTTCCCATCCTGGTGCTGGCGCCGTACGCCGTGTGGCTGGCGGTCAGCCTCGACGCCGTGACGCTGACGCTGGGCGCCGGGGCGGTAGCCGCCGGCGTGATCGGCAGCGAGCCGCGGCGGTCGCCGCTGTGGGCGGTGGCGGCCGGGTTGCTGCTCGGCCTGGCCGCGCTGTTCTCCTACAGCGTGGGCTGGCTGGGGGTCTCGGTGATCGTTACCTACTTCGTGCGGCGCCGTCCGCTCCTCAACATGATCAGCGGTGCGGCGGCACTTCTCCCGCTGGCCCTGGCTCAGCTGGCCGGGTTCGTATGGACCGAGGGGCTGACGGCGGCGCAGGCAGACTTCTCGCTCCGGGTGGAGCCACACCGGTCCTGGCTGGTCTGGGCGCTGCTCGACGTGTTCCTGCTGGCCATCGCCTGTGGGCCGGCGGTCGCAGCCAGCGCCCGCAAGATTCGGCGTACGCCGGGCTGGCCGTTCGTCGTCGGAGCCGGGCTGGCCGTGGCCTTCGCCATCGGATCGGGTCTGTCCCGCGGCGAGGTGGAGCGATCCTTCCTGCCGTTCTTCCCCTGGTTGCTGGTGGCCGCCGTGGCGCCTGAGCCCGGCCGGAACGACCCGGCACCGACGCCGATGCTGCTCGTGACTCTGGGTGTAGTCACGGCGGTCGTTCTCGAGGCCGTTCTCCGCACCGCCTGGTGACCTGGAAGAGCAGGTACGCCGCCAGGCTGGCGGCATCGGCGAACCGACCGCCGGCGATCTCTCTCTCCAGCTCGGCCACTCGGCGACCAGCCCGGGCTCCTGCGGCGCCAGCCGGCCGCTCAGCCGGGTGGCGAGAAAGATCTGCGCGCCTTGGCTGCTCATGCCCGGGGCGACCAGCAGCCGGCCGAGGTGCTCCCAGCGGGAGGCGGTCAGCCCGGTCTCCTCCCGCAGCTCGGCCGCCGCGACCTGCGCCGGTGCTACTCCCGAGCCGTGCTCCGAGGAACCCTGCGGGAAGTTGCGCACCCGCCCGCCGACCGGGTGCCGGAACTCCTCGACGACGACCAGTCGCTTCCCGTCGTACGGGATGACGAGCGAGAAGTCCGCCTTGTCCACCACGCCGTAGATCCCGGCCGAACCATCGGGGTGCACGATGTCGTCCTCGCGGACGGCCATCCAGGCGTTGCGGTAGACCTCGCGCGAGCTCACGCGAGCGCCACGAGGTCGGCCAGGTCCGTGCTCCAGGTGTCCTCGACGCCGTCGGGCAGCAGGATCACCCGCTCCGGCGCCAGCGCGTCCACCGCTCCCTCGTCGTGCGTGACCAGCACCACCGCACCGCGGTACGCCGCCAGCGCCGCCAACACCTCCTCGCGGCTGGCAGGGTCGAGGTTGTTGGTGGGCTCGTCGAGCAGCAGCACGTTGGCGCTGGAGACCACCAGTGCGGCGAGCGCCAGCCGGGTCTTCTCCCCGCCGGAGAGGGTGCCGGCCAGCTGGTCGACCACGTCGCCGGAGAACAGGAACGCGCCCAGCGTCCGGCGCAGCTCCAGGTCGCCCGCGTTCGGCGCGGCCGCCTGCAGGTTGGCCAGTACCGACCGGCCAGGGTCGAGGGTCTCGTGCTCCTGCGCGTAGTAGCCGAGCCGCAGCCCGTGGCCGGCATGAACCTGCCCGGTGTCCGGCGGCTCGAGACCGGCCAGCAGCCGCAGCAGCGTGGTCTTGCCGGCGCCGTTCAGACCGAGGATCACCACCCGGCTCCCCCGGTCGATCGCCAGGTCCACGTCGGTGAAGACCTCGAGCGAGCCGAAGGACTTCGACAGCCGGGTCGCGGTCAGTGGCGTCCGGCCGCAGGGTGCCGGCTCCGGGAAGCGCAGCTTGGCGACCTTGTCCGCCCGGCGTACCTCGGCCAGACCGGACTCGAGCCGGACGGCGCGCCGGTCCAGCGTGTGCGCCGCCCGCGCCTTGGTCGCCTTGGCCCGCATCCGGTCCGCCTGTGACCGGAG